>JAUYTH010000153.1 GCA_030695165.1 Bacteroidales bacterium | reverse complement strand
AATTTTATTTTTGGAATACACCCTGTTCTTGAGGCACTGGACAGTAAAAAGAAGATTGAAAAAGTGCTTTTCAGACAAGGTCTTGAAGGGCCTCAGTTTCGGATTCTACTGGATAAATTGAGAGATCGGGGTATTCAGGTTCAATTTGCACCGGTTGAGAAGCTCAACTACCTTACCCGCAGTAACCACCAGGGGGTTATAGCATTTCTCGCAAATGTAGATTATGTTACTCTGGAAGAGATGAACTCTGACGCTGAGAAGAGTGGAACAAAACCTCTAATTCTTATACTGGACGGTATTAGTGATGTGCGAAATTTTGGAGCAATTGCTAGATCTGCAGAGTGTGCCGGAGCCCACGGGATAATTGTTCCCGCTAAAGGGAGTGCTACAGTAAGTGCTGACTCTGTAAAGACATCTGCAGGAGCACTTCTTAGAATACCTGTAGCCAAGGTCTCCAACATACGAGAGGCTATATATTTTCTAAAAGAGAGTGGATATCAGATTGTTGCGACTACAGAGAGGGCAGAGAAAAGCATATATCAGACCTCTTTTACAGGAGCAACCGCAATAATTTTGGGTTCAGAAGAGAGGGGTGTTTCAGGCTCTTCGTTGACACTATCGGACATTCAGGTAAAGATTCCGATGGCTGGTTCAATAGGTTCGCTTAATGTCTCTGCGGCAGCCTCTGTTATCCTTTTTGAGGTTTTAAGACAGAGGATCGTCTGAATTCAGAGCATACCACAGCTGCAGCAATTGCCACATTGAGAGACTCTCCACCTTTTGTTTCAAATGCGAATGAGGGTATATGAACTCTTCTATCTACCATATGTGACAACTCATTGCATATACCGAAAGACTCGCTTCCTAAAACTACCATAGCGCCTTGCGGCAGATTCTCATTATAGATATTCTCTCCTGTGAGAAAGGTGCCATAAACAGGAATGTCTGGTTTGCATTGTTGGATAACTTCCTTTAAATCTTGATATTGGATCTCTATTCTAAAAAGTGATCCCATTGCACTTTGAACCACTTTTGGATTATAAATATCAACACAATCGTGTGAGCAAAATATATTCTTAACCCCGAACCACTCAGCTAAACGGATAATTGTTCCCATATTTCCGGGGTCCTTTACAGAGTCCAGGGCAAGATAAAGCTTGCCTGGCTTAAGTCTGGGCTCATTTTTTACCGGAGGTTTTTTTACTATTGCCAAAATGGGAGAGGGGGTTGAAAGGTGACTTATTTTTGACATCATCTCCTCAGATATCTCCTCCCTTGAGAACACTTTATGAATTACCAAATCAGATTCTAATAACTCTCCATATAGTTTCTCTCCCTCTACCACAAAGAGTCCTGTACTCTCCCTAGCTCTCTTTTTATCAAGAGAGCGTATTAATTTTATATCTGCCTTTGACGGAGTCATCAATATCCCAGAATTTTAAGCATTGACTTATATGTCTGCTCCTTACTAAATAGTTTGGTGAAATACTCTCCATTCTCATCAATGTCTATTGTTATATGCTTTGGAGCAGGTTGCAGGCAGTGTTGGATCCCACCGAAACCTGCAATAGACTCCTGATATGCTCCTGTGTGGAAGAATCCCAAATAGAGAGGCTCGGCACCGTTTATTGTGGGGAGGAAGATTGCGTTTGCGTGAGCCTCGGCATTGTAGTAATCCTGACTGTCACAAGTGAGACCTCCGAGGAAAACTCTCTGGTATTCACTGTTCCATTTATTAATCGGGAGTAGAATAAATCGCTGTTTAATCCCCCACGTGTCCGGAAGTGTGGTCATAAATGAACTGTCTACCATATACCATCTCTCTCGGTCATTCTGCTGTTTTTGATCTAAAACCTGATATATTACGGCTCCACTCTCCCCAACAGTAAAGCTGCCAAACTCTGTAAAGATATTCGGTTCAGGAATGCCCCTTTGAGAGCAGATACTCTTTACCTGAGCAATAACCTCTTCTGCCATATACTCATAATCGTAATCAAATGCCAGTGAGTTTTTTATTGGGAAACCTCCGCCAATGTTAAGGCTCTCCAGCTCCGGGCAGATAGTTTTTAGATCACAATATACAGATACACATTTTGATAACTCATTCCAGTAATATGCATTATCTCTTATACCTGTGTTAATGAAAAAATGGAGCATCTTTAATGAAAACTTCTTATTGTGTTTAACCTTGTTTTCATAGAAAGGTATTACGTCACTATATCTAATTCCAAGTCTGGAAGTGTAGAATTCGAATTTTGGTTCCTCCTCTGCAGCTATTCTTAGCCCAATTGTACACGGCTCTTTAATACAGAGATCAAGTTCATCAAACTCCTGCATATTATCCATAACCGGAATAGTATTTTTCCATCCGTTATTGATAAGATTAGCTATATTCTCTATGTAGATATCTTTTTTAAACCCGTTGCATATAATGTAGAGATCTTTGGTCACAGTGCCCTGTTCTTGAAGAGCTTCAATAAGATTCAGGTCAAATGCACTTGAGGTTTCAAGATGAATATCGTTTTTGAGTGCCTCCTCTATCACAAATGAAAAATGGGAACTTTTTGTACAGTAGCAGTAGTGATAATCTCCTTTGTAATCTACTTTAGCCATTGCTACATTGAACATTCGTTTGGCTCGCTGAATCTGTGAAGATATTTTGGGAAGATATGTGATTTTTAAAGGAGTTCCATACTGTTCGATTATATCCATCATCGGTATTTCGTGAAAGTAAAGCTCTCCGTCTTCTACTGTGAATTCATCTTGTGGAAAGTCAAATGACTGCTCTACCAGATCTATGTACTTATTCTTCATTATTGGAATGTAAGTGAGTTAGATTAAAAAAAAAATGATAAAGTAAACGTGTTACATCTATTTCAAGATGCAAATATATCTTTTTTTATTTTTCGAAAAAAACAAATCATTATAATTACTATTTTTGTACAAAATAATAGCTTAATGAATAGACTCCCAATCACAAAATTCACCAGTATTTTAACTCTTATTCTCTCTTCTGTTCTTTTCTCTTGCAGCACTGTCAGAGTTGTGCCACAGGGAGAGAGCCTTCTAAAAGAGAATAGAATAGTGGTGCTAAACAGTGACGAAATTGAACCGGGGGATCTTAATCAGTACATCAGGCAACAACCTAACAGATCTCTGGTATATGGCTGGAACCCTTTTCTTATGATCTATAACTGGAGTAACGGAAAAGATAATGGATGGGACAGATTTGTTAAAAGAGTAGGGCAGCCTCCTGTAATATTAGATTCTTCACTTGTTAAAAGAAGCAGCGAAAACCTGGTTAACCATTTAACATCAATAGGTTATTATAACTCTACGGTTAATGACACAATAATAATTAAGAAGAAGAGAGGGAAAGTAAGTTATTTTGTTAATATTGGCAAAAGTTTTGAAGTAAGAGAGATTCACTATAACATTAAGGATACTGCAATAGAGAGAGTTGTGATGAATAACAACTCGCTCTCTCTGTTAAAACCGGGGGTCAGGCTTTCGGAGAAAAGCTTAGATACGGAGAGTGAGAGAATCACAAACATTCTAAGAGAGAGCGGATACTATAACTTTACAAAGAATTTTTTCTTTTTTGAGGCCGATACTTTGGGTGAGGGTGATATTGCAGATCTATATGTAAGAATAGACAACTATACCAGAAACGAAACTCAGAAAGATTCCCGCATTCACGAAAAATTCAGAATCAGAAAAATATCCCTCTTTTCGGATTACGATCCTATGAGGAACAGAGACGACTCATTAAGTCTGTATAGTGTTCACAAGATGGAAAATATGACCATTTATCACAAAGGGGAGAGAACAATAAGACCGGCAGTATTGGAGAGAATGAACATCTTAAAGCCGGGAGATCTATACAGCGAGAAAGTTGCATCTACAACTTATAACAGATTTGTCTCTCTTAGATTTTTTTCGGGAGTTAACCTCCAATATGATGAAGTTCCTGCAGATTCATCCGGAAAGAATCGCGAAGTTGATTGTATAATAAGGCTTACTCCTTCGAAAAGTCAGGGATATAAGCTCAACCTGGAGGCTTCAAGTAACTCAAACAATCTTTTGGGAGTCTCACCTGCGGCGTCTTACTATCATAAAAATCTTTTTCGTGGAGGAGAGTGGTTTACTCTTGGCTTTATGGGAAATTTCCAGTTCAAACTTGACGATCCCATAAAATCTACAGAGTTAGGTATTTCGGCAGGTATCTCATTTCCAAGCTTTTTATTACTGCCGGACTCTCTTTTTCGCACCAATATTCCCAGAACAGATATGAATATTGGATACAATTATCAAAGTCGGCCGGAATTTACCAGAAACCTTATATCATTTAATTATGGATATAACTGGAGGGTGGGAGAGAGACTCTTTTATATTGTTAACCCGGTTCAACTCAATATTGTGAAGCTAACCAATATGAATCCACAATTCTATGAGTCATTACAGGATCCCTTCCTAAAAAATTCATATAAGAATCACTTCGACCTGGGAATGGGCGGGACTATTTTTTATACCACCGACGCCTCAACAAATCCAAAAAAATCTTATTTCTACGTAAGATGGACTAATGATATTGCAGGGAACCTTGTAAGCCTCTTTAAGTCTAAACTTTCAAGCGATTCAACGGGTGCAAAGACAATTTGGAACACACCGTATGCCCAGTACTTCCGAAGTGATCTTACAGTTGGTTATACCTGGAGGGTAGATAAAGATCAATCCATTGCAACCAGATTCAATATTGGAACAGGACACGCTTATGGCAACTCCAGAATTCTTCCGTTTGAAAAGCTGTTTTATGCAGGTGGAGCAAATAGCTTAAGAGGATGGCAGGCAAGATCTGTCGGTCCCGGCTTTGCTGCAATTGATACTACATTTTCAATACCTAACCAGACAGGCGATATTAAATTGGAGTTAAACGCAGAGTATAGATTCAATATGTTCTGGAATATTGAGGGGGCTATTTTTGCAGATGCAGGAAATATCTGGACATTCAGAAGTGAGTCAGGGCAGGAGAGTGGTCAGTTCCGACTTAAAGACTTCTATAAGAGTGTTGCAGTAAACTGGGGCTTTGGAGCCAGACTGGACCTCGATTTTGTAATATTACGTCTAGATCTGGGAATCAAAGCACACGACCCCTCCAGAAAGATGTGGATAGGGCCGGGTGACTGGTTCAAAACAGATAACTACGCCCTTCAGTTTGGTGTAGGCTATCCTTTTTAGCTTTATTTTTTATATTTTACCTCTCGAATAAAAGGGTTCCGAAAAATTCAGGACTGTGAAAATCAGGCTTTTCTGTTCCTATTGGACTCCACGACAGATAGTGCTTTTGTGGGAGCTCATCGCCGCACTTGTAAAAGTTTGCCTTTAACTCTCTACCTGCAAGAGACTCTTTTTTACCTGAATAGAGCAGCTCGACTGGAATGGCAATTGTGATACTCCAGTTGAAATCCCCCTCTTTTGTCTCAAATCCCTCGCTACCTAAAGTTGAAACACGCCTTATTTTTGAGGTTACACTTTTATCAAAACGAGTTCTCTCTCTCCTTTGGGCGCCGTAGGCAAAAGTACCTACACCTATACAGTTAAGTTCCAGGTTATAGTAGATAGAATCATCGGATGGGATTATAAAAAACTCTACACAAGAGTCCTTATAGGGGGCGGAGCCCTCATCCACTGTGTATAATGCCCTTATATATCTCTCTCTTACAATATATTGAAGAAAAATCTCATCCTTTGAGTATGCTATTCTAAAGCTTACAAGAGGAGCATAGGGGTATTCATCCCAATTTTGTTGATCTATCTTATGATAGGGAACAGCCATACTGTCCATCATCTTTTGAACCAGAATCATAGGAGGAAGGAGACAGGGGAATGAAATTTTCTTAACTGTAATCATTTGTTCCTTAATTAAAGGCTCCTCCTGAGCCATAATCTCTAATGAGCAAGGAATCAGGAGGAGCATTAAATATAAAATTCGAACCATTAAGGTGTTTAATTCACTGTGTTTTTACGTATCTTATAACCGGATACTCCATAGTAGAGGATAAAAATATAAATTGGAAGTGCAATCCAGTATGAGTTTTGAGCACCAACGGAGTCTTTAAGGAAGCCGTAGATGGTTGGGATAACTGCACCTCCGGCAATAGCCATAACCAAAAAAGATGAACCTACTTTAGTGAATTTTCCAAGATCGGCAATTGCCAAAGGCCATAGTGCGGGCCACATAAGTGAACAACCAAGTGCCATAAGAGCAATAAACCATATTGATATTGCTGCCGGAGTCAGAACAACAAGTAATGCGCCTGCTATTCCAAGCAATGAACAAATAATCAATGCATTTGATTGACTTAGGTATTTCGGGATAAATACAATACCGCAGATGTAACCGATCACCATCCCTACCGGAGAGATCCAGGCGTAAGAAGAGGCGTTTGGCAGATTTAACCAGGTTGCATAATCTACAAGAGTACCCAGTGCGACAGTCTCAACTCCGACATAGAAGAATAGAGTGAGTGCACCAAGCAGGAGGTGCGGAAACTGCCAGATAGAGGTTTTATTAGCGGCATAAGGGCAATCATCTGCACTTTCTGCATCTTCCCCAACAGCTTTTACCTCAGGAAGAGGAGCAAGCATAGAAAGAAGGCCAAGGAGAATAAAGACCCCTATTATTATGTAGAAGGGGAGATATAGGTCTGAAATTAGAGTATCAGTGGTGTTTTTACCAATAACAAATGCCAGAAAAACAGGAGCTACCGGCCAAGCCAGTTTATTACAAATACCCATTATTGACATCCTCTTTGCAGCACTCTCAATTGGACCAAGAATTGTAATATAGGGGTTAACGGAAGCCTGAAGGAATGTGTTTGCGATACCACTTACAAATGAAGCGATCAGAAAGTAGATGAAATTTCCGCTGCTTGCAGAGGGTATGAATAGGGCAAAAGCAATTGCAAAAAGAAGAAAGGAGAGAGACATTGTCCTTTTATAACCAATTTTTGCAATAGTAAGTGCTGCCGGATAGCCAAAAATTATAAATGTTGAGAATGTAGCTGCAAGAATCAGGTACGACGCTCCGGAGGAAATATCCAGTGTTCCTTTAAGAACCGGTATAAGAAATGAGTTAATTCCCAAAGCAAAACCAATTGCAAAGAACATCATTCCAATAAAGGCTATCGGGATGAGAAAGTTACTTTTATTATTCATTTTTCAAGCTGGTTAAGTTATTTATAATTTAAATATAGTACCTTACGAATAGTTCAATGGCCTGATATTCTGCCATTCCAAGCTTATCAAACAGCAGCGCAGTATTATGGTTACGCTCCTCTGCCCTCTGCCAGAACTCTCTTTTATCTGACCCCGGAAAAAGAGGCCTATCCTTTTGTGACTGATGTTTAAAAATAGCCTCCCTCTTGATATTAACCTCCTCCGGACTCAGTGGAACTGCCATATCTGCATCTGCAACATCCCACTCCTGCCAGGCTCCTCTGTATAACCAAACCCTGCAATCCTTTATCCAATCTTCGTTTTTTAACTCATTCAATGCAGTAAGAATCGCCTGCAGACAAACCCTGTGAGTTCCGTGAGGGTCGCTAAGATCTCCTGCAGCATATACCTGATGTGGTTTAACCCTCTGGAGCAACTCCTTAACAATAGTTATGTCCGCCTCTCCTATAGGTCTCTTTTTAACCCCTCCTGTCTCATAGAATGGCATATCGAGAAAATGGACCCTCTCTTCCGGTATTTTGAGATAGCGGCAAGCTGCCTTGGCTTCCCCTCTGCGAATTGCTCCTTTAACTTCCCGAATGCTTTGAGAATCAGGTTCTCCCGGGTGTTTTGTGCTTAACTCTAAAAGTGCATTCCTGTAAATAGAGTCTGCAGATTTAAGCTCTGAGTTGTATATCTTTGCGCTATCTCTTAAAAAATCCAGAAACCTTATGGCATCGTGGTCAAAAACTGCAATATTTCCGGATACCTGATATGCCAGATGCACTTCGTGTCCGTGTTCTGAAAGTCTGGCCAGGGTGCCACCCATTGAGATCACATCATCGTCGGGGTGAGGGGAGAAGATAATGACTCTCTTTGGAAATGGTGTTGCCCTCTCCGGCCTGGTTGAGTCATCTGCATTTGGTTTACCTCCAGGCCATCCTGTTATAGTGTGTTGAAGATTGTTAAAGACCTTAATATTTATTTTGCTTGCCGGACCTTGCTCTGTGATAAGGTCACTCATACCGTTGTCGTTGTAATCTCTGTCTGTGAGTTTAAGAATTGGTTTGTCCAGTTTTTTACATAACCAAAAAACAGACTTCCTGGTTAATTGATCTGTCCACTCACAAGGACCTGTTAGCCAAGGTGTTTTTATTCTGGTAAGCTCGGCAGCAGCGGCATAATCCAACAGAACTTCAAGGTTTTCGTGTCTCTGAAGATACGAGGTAGGGTTTTGTTCGTTTATACTACCCTCTACCAGCTTTGCAATAGATTGTGCCTTGCCCTCTCCCCAGGAGAGAAAATAGATTTTTTTAGATTTGAGAATTGTCTCAATACCCATTGTCAGGGCGTGAAAAGGAACATACTCAACCCCAAAGAACTCAGAGGCAGCCGAGACTCTGGTATTGAAGTTGAGGGTAATAAGACGGGTTCTTGAGTTATAATGTGAACCAGGCTCATTAAACCCCATATTTCCGATCACCATTATGTCAATGCCGCCAAGAGCGGCTATTGTCTGCTCATATTCATCGCAATAGCTGTGGACTTTATCTTTAGGAGTATCTCCGTCAAGACAGTGAATATTTTCTGATGGGATATCAATAAAATCCAGGAGGTACTCCTTCATAAAACGGTAGTGAGACTGGAGTTCGTTTTTATTTAATGCCCAATACTCGTCAAGAGTGAATATGTGTACATTTTTGAAGCTGATTGTCTTGTTGTTGTACATAGAGACCAGCTCTTCATATACCCTTATCGCGACAGATGATGCGCTGAGTCCAAGAACACAAGGCAACCCTTTGGCAGCTTTCTGCTTGATGGTATCCGAAATGTTTTCAGCGATACCTATGCAGGCTATGTCAGACTCCTCAAAGATATTTACCGGGATCTTCTCATACCTTTTTGTAAAATCTGTATTTAATATCATAACAATTCTATTTATTAATTCGTAAATCAGGTTTCTGTTTTATTTTTAAATATTTGTTGCCTTCCATATAGGAATAAGAGATTTCATCAATGAATCCAGCACATCCAGCTTAAGCATATTTGCTCCATCTGAAAGAGCTTTTGATGGGTCAGGATGAGTCTCAATAAAAAGTCCATCTGCGCCAACTGCAATACCGGCTTTGGCTAATGTTGCGATCATTTCCGGCCTTCCGCCCGAAACTCCACTGCTTTGATTGGGTTGTTGAAGACTATGAGTGACATCCAGAACAACAGGATATCCAAATGCTTTCATTAAAGGGAAAGATCTAAAATCTACAATAAGGTCTGTATAACCGAATTGAGAACCTCGTTCGGTGAGCATTATATTATTGTTTCCCGCACCGGCAACCTTCTCTGCTGCAAATTTCATAGATTCGGGAGAGAGAAACTGACCTTTTTTAATATTTACAAACTTATCGGTTAGTGCAGCAGCCTCCAGAAGATCTGTCTGTCTGCAGAGAAAGGCAGGTATTTGAAGAACATCAACATCAAATGAGGCTGCAAGCTTTGCTTCGTTTGCGTTGTGTATATCCGTTACTATTGGAATCTCTAACTTATTACGGATCTTTTGCAGAATCTCTAGTGCTTTTTCGTCACCGAGTCCGGTGAATGAATCTGCTTTCGATCTGTTAGCCTTTCTGTAAGATGCCTTAAAAATGAATGGGATGGATAGTTTTTGAGTGATAGATTTAATTTCTGATGCAATCCTAAATGTAATCTCTTCATTCTCAACCACACAAGGGCCGGCAATAAGAAAGAAAAGACCCTTATCAACATCTTTTATATACTCTATTTTGTCTATTATCATAACACGACAAAATTAGGCAAAAATCAATTAATTATTATATTTTTTCCAAAGCGTGTTCAATTTTTTTTTGATCTCCTCCTCTTTGATGTTTGATCCAGGCTCGTAAAACTTACAATTTGAAAGCTCATTCGGCATAAACTGCTGTTCCGTAAAGTTACCGGGGTAGGAGTGAGCATATTTGTAATCCTTTCCGTAATTAAGCTCTTTCATAAGCTTTGTTGGGGCGTTTCTCAAATGAAGGGGCACAGGCAGATCGCCGCTTTTTATGACCTCCTCCATTGCTGCATCAATTGCAAGGTATGCAGAGTTGCTTTTTGGAGAGGTTGCCAGATATATTGCAGCTTGAGAGAGGATGATTCTTGCTTCGGGCATCCCAATTTTATGGACAGATTCAAAACAGGCCTGAGCAATAAGCAGGGCGTTTGGATTTGCCAGCCCTATATCTTCACAGGATAAAATTATCATCCTTCGGGCTATAAAGAGGGGATCTTCTCCCCCGGAGAGCATTCTTGCCATCCAGTAAATAGCAGCATCCGGGTCTGAACCTCTTAAGCTTTTGATAAATGCAGAGATAATGTCGTAATGTTGCTCGCCACTTTTGTCATAAAGTGCAATATTCTCCTGAAGCCTATCTGTAACAATGTTGTTATTTATTACTATTTTCTCGTTTAACCCGAAGCTTGATGTGATTATTTCTATGATATTAAGTAATTTACGTGCGTCACCACCAGAAAATCGATAGAGAGCTTCCCGCTCTTCAATAGTTATTTCACGTTTACATAAAAGAGTGTCTCTCTCTAAAACTCTTTCAAGCAGAGAGTCCATATGTGTTGTTTCAAGATGCCGGAGAACATAGATCTGACATCTGGAGAGCAGGGGAGTGATCACTTCAAAAGAGGGGTTCTCTGTGGTAGCGCCAATAAGGGTAATTGTGCCATCCTCGACAGCACCAAGAAGAGCATCCTGCTGCGATTTACTGAAGCGGTGTATCTCATCAATAAATAGAATTGGGCGCTTAGAGTGAAAAATTGAGTTTGATCTGGATTTCTCAATAATCTCTCTTAAATCTTTAACGCCGGAGTTAATGGCAGAGAGAGCATAGAATTGCCTGTCCAGCCGATTTGCAATTATTCTT
>JAUYTH010000272.1 GCA_030695165.1 Bacteroidales bacterium | reverse complement strand
GTTGCTCAGGAGGGCGAAAAGAGGGTTGTTTTGGAGTGGATTGGCAAAAATCCGGACAATCTTCGCTACTTTACAGGGCTCAAGAATCTTTGGGTTTACAACAATATGCCTCAAAGTCTTGCTACTCTTGAGGAGATGAAGGCGGCTAATTTTATTACTGATAAATACTCTCGCAATAGCAGGTATTCCCGTGACAAAAAATATCTTAGCGACCCAACTGGTGGAACTAAAATAAAAAGATCTCCTTTTAAAAGATATATTATTCTGGCTGCTGCATCTGTAGCAATTCTATTAACAGTAAACATATTGCAGTTCATTAAAAACAAATCTCTTACGATAGAGTCTCAGGTACCTGTTATAGCTTTGAGTGAAATTCCTTTTGAGCACAAACATACCCTCTATACCAACAATGGTGTAAAAGGGTTTGTAGAGCTGCCGGACGGCTCTAAAGTCTGGCTGAACTCTGCAACCACACTAACCTACCCGGATAAATTCGCCGGTGCAACCCGTGAAGTAATGGTATCGGGAGAGGCACTTTTTGATGTGGTAACGGACTCGCTAAAACCGATGATTGTAAATACCAACCGGGACTTCAAGATTGAGGTTCTCGGCACAAAATTTAACGTGAGGACCTACGAAAATGACTATGAGGCCCAGACAACACTTATTTCGGGCTCCATCAATCTAATTAGAGAGATTAAAAAAGGGGAGAGGGTGATTATTGCTCAACTCAAGCCTACAGAGTCATTTGTTATACGGGATAAAAATGCTCCGGTACTAATTAAACAGATAGATACAACCAAACAGATGGCCTGGAAACAGGGGCTGCTCATATTTGAATCAACTCCTATGGATGAGGTTATTAAGAAGCTGGAGAGGTGGCACGGAACACAGTTTATAATTGAAGATTACGATATTCTCAAAACCAGGCTTACTGCCAATTTCCGTTCGGAATCCATTGTTCAGATAATGGAGATGATAAAATTTTGTACCCCCATAGAGTACACAATAAAAGAGAACATAGTTACACTCAACAAAAAATCATAAAAAATTAGGGTATTCTGCTTTTAAATTGTGTATTACTTGTTAACCTAAAAAACAATAATAGACAATGAAAAAAATTGGAACCATCTTCCTGTGTCTTGTTATGGCTATGCCTGTGCTGGCTCAGAACAAGGTACAAAGCCCAGGTGTTCTCTTCGAAGAGGGAACTTTTGCCCAAGCTTTGGCTAAAGCAAAAAATAACAAAAAAGGGCCAAAAATTATCTTTCTGGATTGTTACACTACCTGGTGTGGTCCGTGCAAAGTAATGACCGAAAAAATCTTCCCACAGGAGCACGTAGGTAAGTTCTTCAATGCCAATTTTATCAATGTAAAAATTGATATGGAGAAGGGCGAAGGGATTGATCTCGCAAAAAGATACGGGATTAGAGCCTACCCCACATTTCTGATTTTGGATGCAGACGGAAACGAAATTAACCGTGTCGTAGGAGGCGGTGAGGCAGATCCATTTATCGAGAAGGTAAAAAAAGCTATGGATCCTGCCAACAGTCCTAAGGCCAAGAGAGCAGCGTTCGATGCCGGAAAAACAACTGTAAATGCAATTGCATATCTGGAGATTCTTCAATCTTCATATATGAACAAAGAGGCCGGTGAATTTATTGAGGAGATCTTCCCTACCCTTAATCCTAGGGAGAGATATTCAGACAAAATGTGGCCTTTTATTTCACAATCGCTGCAAAATCCAAATTCAAAGATATTCAGTTTAGTTATTGAAGAGAAACCTCTTGCAGACAGATTAGTCTCTAAAGAGAGGGTAGATGCTGTTATATGCGGTGGTTTGAAAAATTTTGCAACCACATACGTTTCCGGGAGAGCTGCTAACGCAAACCCTGCAGAGGTAATGGCTAAGATTGAGTATCTCAACCTGCTTTCAGACAGAGATGAGACGGTATCCTATTTTATAAAGGCAGTGAAGCTATATGGCGAAAATAATATAGCTGCAATTGCAGATCTGCTCAAAGTCAATGAGATTATGAGGATGAGCGAAGGCGACAGAAGCGCTCTTGAGAGATTCTTAATGGGCGTAAAAGGTATGCCGAAAGAGAGACAGCTTGAGTATCTTAAAGCTAAGCAGGAGTATCTGAAAAAACAGGCAGATGCGCTCAATGCTAATATAGAGAGGCTTTCTAAATAAAGAATTAATTCCTATAAACCAAAGCTTAAATTATGAATGTAAAACAAACTCTAAAGCGACTTAAATACCTTGCATCCTTTGCTGTGGTATTTATGTCAATGATTGCGACTCTTTATGCGCAACAGCTTAATTTTGATTTTAAGGATACCCAGCTAAAGGTTGTCCTTAAAAAGGTAACTGAGCAGACAGGTTATGATTTTGTCTATTCGGACGCACTTAAAGCTATAGACAGCAAAGTGAATGTTTCGTCAAAAAGCGAGACCCCTGAGCAATTCTTCTCAAGGTTCTTTCCAACGATAAACATAACCTACAAAGTTCAGGGCAAACAGGTGGTGTTAAGCCCAAAAGAGGTGGCCTCAAAAGAGGCGGCATCAACAGTGGCGGGTACAGTCACCCAAAACGAAAAATTTCAGATTAAAGGAAAGGTAACCGAGCAGACTGGACTTCCGCTTCCGGGAGTATCTATCCAGAATCTGAGTGATAAGACAGGCGCCTATTCGGACTACGAAGGCAACTATACTCTTAATGTAAAAAACGGTGACAGAATTCTGTTCTCATACATCGGCTTTAAAAAGAGAGAGCAGGTTATCGGCAATATGTTCAGCTTAAGAAACAATGTTCTAAATGTTGCTCTTGATGAGGATGCAATTGCGCTTGAGAGCGTAGCGGTTATCGGTTATGGTAATACTCAAAAAATTAAGGACGTTACAGGCTCTATCTCCCATATGGGTAAAAAAGAGCTTGAAACAGCTCCAATGGGTTCTACCGTTCAGTCTATGCTTCAGGGTAGAGCTGCCGGAGTTAACGTTCAAATTCAGTCGGCCTCTCCAACATCACCGGTGTCGGTTATCATCCGCGGTCAATCTTCATTGAGCGGTAATAACCAGCCACTGTGGGTTATTGATGGCATTCCTGAATACAACTCAGGAATTACCGGAAGTATCTCGAATGTACTCTACTCACTTAATCTTAATGATGTAGAGAGTATAGACATTCTTAAAGATGCCTCTTCGACAGCTATCTATGGTTCACGAGCTGCAAACGGTGTTATTGTTGTAACAACCAAGAGCGGAAAAGAGGGTATGAAACCAACACTTGAACTTGCTACAAGATGGGGTTATCAGCTTATGAACTTCAATGGATATGATTACTTTAAAGGTGCTGAGTATCTAAACTTCACCAAGAAGGCTACCAGGCACGAGCTTTACAACAGAGGTACCTTTGACTATTTTACAAGACTTTATTTAAGTGAAACTGAGTTCTGGAAACTGAATACCAGTGAGCTTGACGTCCGTAAGATTGTTGAACTTCCCGGTGCCTATTATGATAGTGACACATACTGGATGGGTGAGATGACTCAGAATCCGCTTCAGCAGCAGTACGACCTTACACTAAAGGGTGGTACAAAAGAGGTTAGTTATCTTGCAGCTATGAACTATTCAGGAATGCAGGGTGTTGTAAAAACCGGTTTCAGTAAGAACTACGGAGGAAAAATAAGACTTGAGGCAAGAATCAATAAAGATCTTAAAATGAGACTTAATGCAAACGGATCCTCCCGTAACGCCTCCGATAAGGACTATATGCTGGATGTTTTGAAGAAGGTTCGTCCCGATATTCCAATTTACAATGCAGACGGCTCTCTGTTCACAAGAGATGCCTATACAGAGAACCCTTATACAACTCTTAAGAATACTGCTTATGGTACAGGTGAAAACATCACCGCATCTGCAGAGTTGGAGTGGACAATCCTTAAAGGTTTGATCTTTACAACCCGAGGAAGTGTTAACTACTCCAATACCGAGAGTTTGACCTATAAAAGAAGGGGATCTACATTTAACTATGATGGTAGCAGAAACTGGAGTCGCTCAAAATCTGATACAAAGATTTTTGACAACACTTTGGTTTATGCCAACACTCACGGTAAACACGACATAAGTGCGAGTTTAACTGCATCTGTCGAGAGGTTCCAGTCATTGGTTTATGGAATGGCTGCCAGCAACTTCCCTGATGACGATGTACTCAACAGTTTCTCAAATGCAGCAACTAAGGGTAACCTCACTGAGACATATCAAATGAGCTCTATGGTTTCGCAGATTGCTCGTGCTCAATACAAATACAACGATAAATATCTTGCTACATTTACAATAAGACACGACGGATCATCAAGATTCGGTCCTGACAGCAGATGGGGCTGGTTCCCGTCGGGGGGTATTGGATGGATTCTTAGCAATGAGGAGTTTATGAAGGTAGGATGGCTTGCAGACAATCTTTCTCATATGAAGATCCGTGCCAGTTACGGTAAATCCGGCTCTCAAAATCTATCCAACTATCAGTGGATGACAATGGTAGGCTCGGTTAACTATGGCGAACAGCCAGGAATCTTCCCAAGTAATATTGGTAACCTGGCGCTTCAGTGGGAGGAGACTCTTATGACAGATGTAGCTCTGGAGCTGGAGTTTTGGGAGTCGAGAATACGAACCACTCTTGGTTATTACACCAAAGAATCTAAGAATCTTATTTATAGTCAGACCCTTGCACCTAGTTCTGCATTCTCTTCAATGAGTGCAAACATTGCAAGTACTGCTGCAAAGGGTTTTGAATTTTCAGTAGATGTAGATGTGCTAAAGAGTGCAAAATGGCAATTGACATTGAATGCCAACGGCTCACAGAATAAATCTAAGGTTTTAACTTTCAATAATACAATTAAAGAGCTGTTCCCTACTTATTCAAGAATAGTTGCAGGAGGTACAATAGGTGACTGGTTTGGTCTACCTACCTATCAGAGACTCTTCGGAACATCAGAAGAGGTTGCCGCTCTTAAAACAAGAACCGCTACCGGAGGTATAACAATGTTCCGGAATAACCTGGAGCGTGCAGGAGATATCTATTTCAGGGATACAGATGGCAACGGAACAATCAATAATGACGACAGAATAGTTTTAGGTTCTTATATCCCTAAACTATTTGGTGGATTCGGACTGCAACTCTATATCGGGAACTCATTCAATGTGGGTGCAACCTTCACATATGCCTATGGTCTTAAGAGATTATGGGATATGGCAAGGTCCGATGTTGGATATACCGGTAACTATAACCAGTCGAATAAAATTGCAGGTATGAGTGCAATTCTCAAATCACCTTTTGAGAGTACAACTCTTCCTAATGCAACTCCTTACGGTGATGGTGGAAACGGTACATTCAGTGATTACTGGTTGTTTGACGGCTCTTATATAAGGCTTAATGCTCTGAATATGAGCTATC
>JAUYTH010000269.1 GCA_030695165.1 Bacteroidales bacterium | reverse complement strand
ATAACGAGTTATCGGTTGCCATTGCATACGATAACAGAAATCTGAGCTCATACTTTGCCGGAATAACTGCAGATGTTTTTTCTGCAAATGGTTTTGATGTGTTCCTCTTTGATGCATTGAGGCCCACCCCAGAACTAAGTTTTACCATCAGACATTTCGGATGCGTAGCCGGTGTAATGATTACGGCTTCTCATAATCCAAAAGAGTATAACGGATACAAAGCTTACTGGGAAGACGGTGCTCAGGTGACAGCACCTCACGATGTAAATATTATTAAAGAGGTTCTCAAAATTGATAACCCCTCAAAGGTACTTTTTGATGGAGATCCTCAAAGAATAAAAATAATAGGAAAAGATGTCGACGAGCTCTACCTTAATGCTATTCTGTCCCTTACACTATCAAAGGAGCTGGTGTTAAAGGAGAACTCCCTTAAGATAGTTTATACGCCTCTGCACGGAACCGGAGTGAATCTGGTGCCTGAGGCATTAAAGAGAGCCGGGTTCCACAATATATTAAATGTACCTGCCCAGGACATTGCAGACGGCAACTTTCCAACAGTAGACTCTCCTAATCCTGAGGAGCCAGGAGCACTCAAGATGGCAATAGAGACAGCAATAGCACAGGATGCAGACCTGGTAATGGCAACTGACCCGGATGGAGACAGGTTAGGAATTGCTGTGAGAGACAGCAAAGGAGCTTTTGTTTTACTAAACGGAAACCAGATGGCTTCAATACTTATCTACTATCTTCTGGAGAGAAGAGCAGAGCTGGGGATGATTAACAGAGGAAGCAATCCGGAATACTATATGGTAAAAACTATTGTGACATCAGATCTTCTTAAGAGTATTTCGGAAAGTTACGGTGTGCAGATGTTTGATGTACTTACAGGATTTAAATTTATTGCAGAGGTTGTTAGAGAGTTGGAGGGGGAGAGAGTCTTTATAGGAGGGGGTGAGGAGAGTTATGGTTTTAATGCAGGTGAGTTTGTAAGGGACAAGGATGCAGTCATCTCCTGCTGTCTGGTTGCAGAGGCTGCCGTATGGGCAAGAGATAAAGGTATGTCACTATACGATCTGTTACTCTTAATTTATACAAAGTTCGGTCTTTATAAAGAGCATCTGGTATCGATTACTAAAAAAGGCAAGGACGGTGTGGAGCAGATAGCAAATATGATGAAGAGCTTCCGCGAGACACCACCACAGAATTTGGCCGGTTCTCCTGTTGTTCTGGTTCACGACTATCTCTCCTCTGAGAGCGTAGATATGGTGAGCGATCTCAGATATAGAATCAATCTTCCAAAATCTGATGTTCTTCAGTTCGTTAGCAGCGATAATACCATTGTTTCGGTAAGACCTTCAGGAACAGAGCCTAAGATTAAATTTTATTTTGGAGTGAAAACAGAAATTGCATCTGTGGATGAATATAAACCGGCAGAGAAAAAATTAACTTCTCAAATAGATAAACTTGTTAAACAGATTAAATCATATTAGCCCGGTTTACTTATGAAAATTACCCTGTTTAGTTTTCTGGTTTTTGCACTGCATATTACCTCTCTTTTTAGCACAAAAATAACTTTAGCACAAAACTACATTCCGGCAGATTCAAGAGATTTAAGGGTTGTTGAGGATATCTTAATGCGGATGAGTGTCAGAGAGAAAATTGCACAACTTTTTATTGTAGCATTCTCGTCGGACACCAACGACAGAAGCACAGTTGAAGCAATTGAGATGGTTAAAACAGAGAGGGTAGGAGGGGTCATTCTTATGAATTCTCCCCTTACCCCTGCTGTTAAAATGATAAACTATCTGCAAAGCCTGTCAAAGATTCCTCTTTTAGTGACAATTGACGGTGAGTGGGGAGCGGCTATGAGATTTGATTCAATAATATCATTTCCAAGGCAGATGCAGCTGGGAGCTCTCCCGTCCGACTCTCTGGTATACAGAATGGGAGTAGCAATCGGAACTCAGGCAAGAAGACTTGGGGTTGATGTCAATTTTGCACCTACAGTTGACGTAAATAATAACCCTAGAAACCCTGTGATAAACACCCGTTCATTCGGTCAGGATGCTCAAATTGTAGCAAACTATGGTGTTGCATATATGAGAGGAATGAAAGATGCCGGAGTGATGGGCTCTGCAAAGCACTTTCCTGGCCACGGTGACACTGAGGTTGACTCTCACAATGCTCTTCCGCTTTTGACCTTTCCACGCTCCAGAATAGATTCGCTGGAGTTATATCCTTTCAAAGTTTTGATCGAGGCCGGAGTGGATATGGTTATGGCAGGCCATCTTCAAATACCCTCTTTAGATAGTAGCGGAAGGCCCTCTTCAATCTCAAAACCAATAATCTCTGACCTTCTTAGAAGAGATTTGGAGTACAATGGAATTATCATAACTGATGCACTTAATATGAAGGGTGTAGCCGACTATATGTCTCCGGAACTTCTTCCACTAGAGGCCTATAAAGCGGGATGTGATATAATTCTTATGCCCGAAAGAGTGTCGTTGGCACTAGATATTATGGAGAGTGCCTTTAAGAAAGGGGAGATTTCGTTGCACAGTCTCAATATGAGGTGTAAGAAGATTCTCACAGCAAAGATGAAGCTGGGAATACTCTTAAATAGAGAGCCTGTCAAATTTGATAATTTATACGAAGATCTTAACAAACCGGAATATTTTTCTCTTATATCTGCAATCTCTCAACAATCTATCACTCTCCTGCGTAACGAAGATGAAACTCTTCCTGTAAAAGAGCTTAAGGGTTTGCATATAGGTTACCTTTCGCTGGGAGGCGATAAAAACGGTAAGGAGTTGGCAGATCATCTTTCACTCTACACAAAAATCGACACAACAATACTTAGAGGGGATTATTCAAACGATAGACTATTAAGAGCTCTAAATGGAATTTCCGATAAAAATCACATCATAATTGCACTCCATAACACAGACTCAAGACCACAGAGGGATTTCGATCTTGACCAGAGAAAATTGAAGATTATTACCGATTTTGCAATTAACAAAAAGGTAACATTTATCTATTTCGGGAATCCGCTTGCCATACCTTTTATAAAAAACAGCTCTAATTTCAAATCTCTTATTGTTGCTTATTCAAATACGCTGCATAACAATATTGCAGCTGCTCATATGATTTTTGGTGCGGCAGGTTCTGTAGGAAAGCTTCCGGTTCCTGCAGGGGAGTATCCAATGGGGTACGGTATAAAGCTAAAAGGTGGCAACAGGATTTGCTATGGAGTTCCGAATAATTTGCATCTTGACAGCCGGAAACTTAACTCATCTCTCGACACAATTGTGATGAGAGATATTAGAGATAAGCTTTTTAATGGTGCTCAACTCATAGTATTATATAAAGGTAGCGTCATAGTTAACAGATCTTATGGCGATCTCAGGATTGACAGTGAGGTTAATCTCAATAGAATATCTGCTCTTATATCAGTTTTGCCCTCTATAACTCAACTAAAAGCGAGCGGTAAAATCTCTCTGGAAGACTTTGCGGGATCTGATGTAAAATTACAAAAGAGATCTCCCTATAATAAAGCTCTAATTTCGGACCTGCTAATGCACCGCTTTAGTGGTGATGGAAAACATCCGGAGTTTCCGCAATATTCAAAAGAAAACTTAGAGATACTAAATAAGATTATCGTAAGTAAAACAAAGTTGAAGGCAGAAGATTTTATAAAAAGTGAGCTCTACGATAAGGCAGGAATGAACCACACATCTTTTAGAAAAGAGGGTCTCTTTTCAAATGCGAATGACATTGTAAAATTTATCTCTATTGTTAATAGAGGGGGGGAATACTCAGGGGTAGACATTTTAAAGAGAGAGAGTGCATATGCGATTGACCTGTTTGCTCACTACCACTCATCCACTCTTAATGGAGGCGTTGTGTGGAGAGACCACAATAGAGAGTTAACTCTGATTTTTCTTAATAATGGAGATGAAAGCGAGCTTAACTCACAGAGTGCTTTTAAAACAGGAGATATGCTAAGGCACTGTTTGATAGATCTTTTTGAAATAGAGAACTAGCCTTTTATAAAAAGCTTTTCGTAAATAAAAATCAGAGAGTTGAAGAGAATGTAATTGGCAAAAAGGACAAATAGTGCCAGAGACCACTGCGATCCACTAGCAATTATCACAATCATAAAAATCAAAGAGATTAACAAGAAGATGAACAGTCTCTTGTTATCATTGTATTTTAAGCTTTTAATCTTAAGTGAGAACATTGGTATACTGCACACGAGCAGGTAGGATAGAAGAAGAGATAGAAGGGGAAAAAACCAATAGTTATTATAAATTCCGTCAAAAGCACTGTTGTGAAGAGTAAAATGCATAAACATTGCAATCAGAATTGCATTTGCCGGCGTTGGAACGCCAATAAAGCTTTTTGTCTGCCTTGTATCGATATTGAAAATAGCAAGCCTTAACGCAGATGCCAGTGTTATAACAAGCGGTGTAAATGATAATAACTCAATCCATAAAGAGTTGACTCCCGAGTAAATGTCGTATGAAAGAAATGAGCTAAATCTGTAGTATATCAAAATTGAGGGAGCCAGACCGAAACTTACAAGATCTGCAAGTGAGTCCAGCTCCTTCCCTATGTTTGAATATGCCTTTAACATTCTGGCAGAGAATCCATCCAGAAAATCCATAACTGCAGCAATTAGAATTAGGTAAATAGCAAATAGTTGCCACCCTTTCAATGCAAATATCACTGCAATAGTGCCACAAAGAAGATTAAGCAGGGTTATGGTATTCGGGATATGTCTCTTTAGACCCATAATGGTGAGATAATTAAATTTATTGTATTCCCAGTTTTTTTCTGATATCAGCCGGGATTGACTCTTTATGAACCATTACCGAGATACTCTTAGCTTTAACAAAACTCTCAGACATATTTAAGTAACCGCCGAATCTGTTTCTCTCTGTACCCCAGGAGTTCTTTGTGATATAATATTTGTTCCCGTTCTGATCTTTAACAATACCGGTAAGAAGCATCAGGTGGTCGTCTGTAGTTGTGAAATTTTCGTACCCCCTCTGACGAATCTCCTGAGTAACGTTAACCTCAGGGAAAATTTTCTGAAACTTATAGATATCCGAAAATCTCTCTTCGGGTGTCATCTTTTCAAAGCGTGCCCTATCCTCTGTGGAGAGATTGGCTATCTCCTGCACATTCGGATTAATAGCAACTCCGTTAGTGTGTGAGAACCCTTTCTCACTTACATCTCCGTCCCAGCATACCGTATATCCACTCATAAGGGCATTGTCTATTACAGAGATAAACTCATCCAGTGGAATATTATAGAAGCTTGCGTGGTCCCAATTGTCCGGAACTTCGATAACCGATTTTTTATAGAAAGGGATGTGTGATAAACTTGTAATCTCTACATAATCAGACATATTAAGCCCCAGAGATTTTGCAAAACTTGCCGGAGTATAACTCTTACCTTTGTATGTAAATGTTTGTGGAACTGCGCCAAAATATATATCCATCAAGGAGTTAATAAGTTTATAATATTCAGGGCTTCTCTGTTTGAGCTCAACAGCCGCTGCAGATATATTATTGATGAATTTGTTTACCTCTTTATGATTATTTACAGGAGAGTCATAATTGATTCCCGAATAGACCTCCTGAGGGACAATGCCAAACTCCTCAATACCATTGGTGAACATATGTGCAAGACTTCCCTGCCCCAAGTTTCCTTTACCTTGACGAAGATAGTTATCATCCATTCTTTTAAGATAGTTATACCTCACGATGTAGATCTCAGAGAGGTCGAACTCACCCTTACCTGTTCTCAGTAGTTCGGATTCCAGAAATGCTGCTGTAGCATAACTCCAGCAGGTACCGCTGCTTGCCTGGTTTTTGACAGGGGTAGTGCTGTTTCTCTTTACATCAGTAAAGATGTAACCCTGTGCTATTGCACTTTGTGAAGTAATCGCAAAAAGCAGCAGGATTGATAATATTGTGGATAATTTTCTCATAGTTATCTATTTAATTCCAAGTTTGCTTTTTAGTTTTGCCGGTATAGAGTTTTTGTGCACAACTATATTCATTGTTTTATATTTGACAAAGCTCTCCGATACATACCACACACCTTTATAATCACCTGTCTCTCCCCAGGAGTTCTTTACCAGATAGTATTTGTTTCCATTCTGATCTTTGGCAACGCCATAGATATGCATACCGTGGTCATCGGTTGTCTGCCCGTTATCGAAGGCAACCTGTCTGCTGTTTTGTGTAATATTTTTTTCCGGAACAATCTGTTCCAGACTGAATAGTCTTGCATCCATCTCTCCTTTAGGTACTCCAAGCCATCTTTGTTGATCTGAACCGGACATATTTGCCACCTCTGTTTCCGGAACTATTGCTATTCCTTTTCTGGTAAACCCCTTTTCGCTTACATCAGAACCCCACAATACTGTATAGCCCTGCTCTATTGCAAAATCAAATATCTGCATAAACTCATCTATAGGAAGGTTATAAGAGCGATCCCAGCGCCAGTTATCGGGTATCTCAAGAGCAAATTCACTGTAAAAAGGGTGGTGATTATATGAGGTGATTGATACATAGTCGTCAGGGACTATACCCAGCTCTGCAGCAAAACTTTTAGGTGTGTACTCCTTTCCGTTATAAGTGAACTTCTGAGGGACCTCTCCAAGATATGCATCAAGAATTCCTCTAAAACCATCTCTCCAAGCGGAGCTGTATTTTCCATTGGGGTTTTTCAAAAGTGCGTTTATATAGCCTGAGAGC
>JAUYTH010000268.1 GCA_030695165.1 Bacteroidales bacterium | reverse complement strand
ACCAGCGGTAAAATATATCTCTCCTCTCCATCCAACACAAAAGTTTACACTATTGACGGAAAATATGTTCAAACTCTGAATTTTCGTTTTGATTTTGAATCGATGCTGGTACAAAATGATAACTATATTATTACAAAACCTGCATTTCAATTTCCCGACAAATCGGCAAGATCTGTAATAGAGATATACTCAGAAAATAGCGATGTAATAAAAAAAATCGATTACAGAGGCGAGATTGGAGGTATCCCGTATTTTTCAATGATTTACTTAAAAGATGATTACACCTACTATAGAGAGGAGTTGTCGGATACCCTGCTGCGATTCGGAGAAGATCTCAACCCGGCTCCATTTGCCACTTTAGGGCTAAACGAACTTCTGGTCACTCCGGCCAACTTTAAATATACCAGCGTTTCGGAGATAGAAAAATGTTATAGAGTTTATAAAATGTTTGATTTCAATAAGACAATCTGTTTCAATATGCAAAAAGGATTTATGAGCTTTAACGATATTACCACTCTGTTTTATCTCAAAAAGAGCAAAGAGGTTGTCTGTGTTGGGAACCGTAACGGTAAAGGAGGTCTTTTTATAAATTCTGTGAGCCACATTCCAAAAGCAGCCGAAGATAACAGAATGTTATGTTTCATCTCATATAAAGATATCTCTCTTCTAAAAAGAGACTCTATTCAGAATCCGGAGTTGCATAAAATATCCGGGAGTTTAACAGAGAATTCGAATCCTGTTTTTTCTTTAATTACCTTCAAATAAAGGGCTATTCTAAACATCCAGGGGTTAATCCTATATTTTATGAAAACAGAAGAGTTTATTAAGACAATCCCAAAAGCAGAACTGCACCTGCACATTGAGGGTACTTTTGAACCGGAGCTGATGTTCAAAATTGCCGGGCGTAATGGCATAAAACTCAAATACAAGAGTGTAGATGACCTGAAAAAGGCTTACGAATTCAATAATCTGCAGGAGTTTCTCGATATCTATTATACAGGAGCCTCTTTACTAAAAACAGAAGAGGATTTTTACGACCTCACAATGGAGTATCTGAAAAAAGCTGCAAGAGAGAACATTGTTCACACTGAGATATTTTTCGACCCTCAAACACATACTTCAAGAGGAGTTCCATTCGCTGTTGTTATTAACGGCATACATAGGGCATTAAAAGATGGGGAGAAGCTCAGGGTTAAAGACCATGACAGGGGGATAACTTCAAAAATGATAATGTGCTTTCTGAGACATCTGAGTGAAGATGATGCTTTCAAAACTTTAAGAGAGGCTATCCCATTTAAAGAGAAGATTATCGCAGTCGGGCTTGACTCTTCTGAGGTGGGGCATCCACCGTCAAAATTCAAAAATGTATTTGAAGCGGCTCTCAAAGAGGGATTTAAAACCGTCGCTCACGCCGGCGAGGAGGCCCCTTCTGAGTATGTTTGGGAGGCGATAGAGCTGCTGAAAGTCTCCCGTATTGACCACGGAAACAGGTCAATATCAGATCCTGCCCTTATTGACGAAATAGTAAGAAGAGAAATTCCGCTCACAATGTGCCCCCTATCCAATCAAAAGCTCAAAGTGCAGGCCAACCTTGCCGGCCATCCGCTTAAGGAGATGATGGACAAAGGGGTAATCGTTACAGTTAACTCCGATGACCCAGCCTATTTCGGCGGATATCTCAATGAGAACTATCTGGCAATTTCAACTGCACTTAGTCTCTCAAATGATGATATCTACAGACTCGCCAAAAACTCTTTTACCGCCAGTTTTCTTGATTATAACACTAAACAGAAGATGCTTCAGTTAATAAAGTTGTAAAACAGATCTGACCTCTGCGTTGATTTCAGCTCCCTTTTCGGGCGATTTTATAGAAAGGCTCTCTATATAATCTTTATAAAACACTAGCTTACGTTTTAAACCCGCTATCCCGGCGGGGTTATTATATACAAATGCCGACTCTCCAAGGGTCCAGTCCCACAATCCGGTTGAGCTGCTTTTAAAAAGAGTCACATTTTGAATGAGCCCCAGCCGGCAGAGCGGGGTATACATCGCGCTGGTGAAGTTCCCTAGAGAGTAGACAATTAACGATTTCCTGGGCACTCCTGTTGAGTCGTTGAATCTATAATAGTATCTGCTAAGAGAATCTGAAGAGAGTTTGTATCCGTTTCCCAGGCATATTTCACTTGGCTGCACAACGTGTGAATGGGAGCCGATAATAAGATCTGCACCTGCTTCTGACAGCTTCCGGCCGATTTTAATAATCTCCTCATCGGGATATAGTTCATACTCATAGCCCCAATGGAGAAAAAGAATCTTAATATCTACACTGTCTTCTCTCATCTTTTTAAGTATCTCAAATTTAGAGGCTAAATCTATTTTCTCCTTATGTAGAGGAGCAATCCCATATATCTGGTTTATCTTGGCATCGCCCTTTCTCAGTAACTCGGGATCATTTAACCCCCACGTTGCGGCATAGAAGCCAAATCGCACTCCTCTCTTCTCAATAAGCAGATAATCCCTATCGCCTGGAGTTGAACCTACTCTTGCACCTGTCACTAATATCCCCTCTTTTTCAAGAAACTTCAAGGTTCTCTCCAACCCTTTATCTCCTTTATCAAGAGTGTGGTTGTTTGCAATTGAGAGGGCCGTAAAGATATTACCCCCCTTCTCTCTTTTAAAAGATCTTAAGAGGCCCGGTTTTGAGTTGTAGTTTGTGTAGTCCGGCAGGAGTGCCGGAACACCGGAGAGTGTGTCTATTGGTGTCTCAAGATTTCCGAAAACCATATCTGACTTTGAGAGATATCTTCTCACACTATCATCCACAAAAGAGCTCCACCCATTTCGTATCCACATAATATCTCCGACAAATGATATAGACAAACTCTCTTTTTCATTAAGTGATGCACTTTTGACTGACCTGTTTAACTCTGCCTGTTTTGCAAAGAATTGTTTAGTGGAGTCAGATGCGTTCCAGCTTTTGAAATAGTACTTTTTGAAATACTTTATCCCGGATGGAGCAGCCTCATAAAAGCTGAGCCCCTCTGCCCTGAAATTCCTGAAATCAATCTCATCTTCATCTGAACTGTCCCAAACAACTGCATAAACGGCAAAAATCAATAACAGAAGAGTAATTGCTGCCAAAACAAAAACCTTTATCCACAATCTTTGCTTTCGGTAAATTCTCAACATATTAAATCTTTTCTCCGTGGCACAAAATTAATCTTTTGTATGATATTTTACAGTTTTTAGTTCGTTCCAGGCACCTCGTGTAAAGTCCGGAATTTTTACCGGCATTCCCTGATTTGCAACTGAGATTTGAGATAGCTCAATAATAGAAGACCACTCTGCTGCATCATACACATCCATATCCAGAGGTAATCCATTTGTTAAACAGTAGATAAGTCTGTAATCCATAATAAAATCCATCCCTCCGTGCCCTCCCACTAGCTTTGCTTTCTCACCAACCTCTTTTACAATTGGGTGCTCGTACTCTTTAAGCAGTTTATTCATATCATCATCTGAGAGATAGTTATGAGCGTTTGGCTCTAAAGCTATACCTCTGCGTGGCCACTTCTGTGCAAAACCTTTTGTGCCACTTAACATATGAATACGGCTATAGGGTCTTGGGCTGGTAATATCGTGCTGGATTGTAATTGTCTTCCCTTTTGCAGTTTTAATAATTGTGGTGTTGTTATCACCCTTTTTGTAAGCCCTCTTTGCATAGTCTGACTCTTTGCCAAACTTATCCTTTGCATACTCCGTGAGCCCAAACTGGTTCGTAGAGACAGAGACAAGATACTCCATTCTGTCTCCCCTGTGGATATTGAGCGCGTGAGCTACAGGGCCAAGACCGTGCATCGGGTAGAGTGCTCCATCTTTTTTCTCGTTATGTTTTAATCTCCACATATCCCAATAGCCCTTCTCTTCATCAAATAAAAGAAATCTAAGGTCGTGAATATATGCCCCCTCTGCGTGTACAATCTCGCCGAAAAGCCCCTTTTGAGCCATATTAAGTGTAGCCATCTCAAAGAAATCGTAGTTGCAGTTCTCCAGCATCATCATATGGCGACGGGTTCTCTCTGCCGTATTTACAAGTTGCCAGCACTCTTCGATAGTTAAAGCTGCAGGAATTTCGGTGGCCACGTGTTTGCCCTGCTCCATTGCATATACAGCAACAGGAGCGTGCAGATCCCAGTGAGCGCATATATAGATAAGATCTACATCATCTCGTTTGCAGATCTCTTTCCAGCTTTCGGCTTCTGTATAGCCGTCGGCAGCAGGGCGTCCAAGGCTGTCAAGTGCTTTTTGTGCCAAATCTACATTTTTCGGAACAACATCTGCAAGTGCAACAATGCGTGCCTCTTTAATATGGCTAAAACGGTGAACAGCTCCCTGCCCCCTCATTCCCAAACCGATTATTGCGATTCTCACCTCTTCCAGAGGCTCAGCTCTAAGCTCTAAAACGTGAGTTTGACCCGCAGGGCGTGGCTTTGTTGGAAACACCTCTACGGCTGTAAAGAGCTTCTCCGCTTTTTTCGGTTTTCCTAAATTACAGGAATAGAGTGACAGAGTTGCAACTCCTAATGCAAACAGAATAGTTAACGAGAGTAATTTTTTCATAACATTTGATTTTGGCTCCTTTAAATAATATCTCTTAATTGATTCTGTAAAAATAATAAGAAATCAGATATAAAGTAATTGACAAACAAAAATGGAAAAAGGGCAACTAAAATCTCTTTTAGTTACCCTTTTTGTGGAGAATGTCGGAGTCGAACCGACGACCCCTTGCTTGCAAAGCAAGTGCTCTAGCCAACTGAGCTAATCCCCCATTATGTCAATTTTTTAGTAGTCCCGAGCGGAGTTGAACCGCTGACCCCTACATT
>JAUYTH010000258.1 GCA_030695165.1 Bacteroidales bacterium | reverse complement strand
ACTCTCTACCGTACAGGGAAAAAGTGCAATAGCTGTGATAAGGATGAGCGGTCCAAATTCAATTAAAATTGCAGATCAAATTTTTACACCGGCAAAAGGAGGCCCACTCTCACAAACACCCGGGCAGAGACTTAGGTACGGAACAATAAATTCCGATGAGAGGATACTGGATGAGGTTCTGATCTCTGTTTTTAGATCTCCTCAATCTTATACAGGCGAAGAAATGGTGGAGATATCCTGCCACGGTTCCAACTATATACAACAGGAGATTTTAATACTGCTCATATCCAAAGGGGCAAAACTTGCTAAACCCGGAGAGTTCTCTCAAAGGTCTTTTCTAAATGGTAAAATGGATTTAGCTCAGGCAGAAGCTGTTGCAGACCTGATAATCTCCGAAACAGAGGCTTCTCACAGGGTGGCACTTCAACAGATGAAGGGGGGATTTTCTAAAGAGCTCTCCGAAATGCGTCTCTCACTGCTTGAGATAGTTTCACTGATGGAGCTTGAGTTGGATTTCAGCGAAGAGGATGTAGAGTTTGCAGATAGAGCTAAGCTAAAGAGTCTGCTTGAGAGGGTAAATGTTCATATCTCAATGCTGATAGACTCCTTTAGCCTGGGTAACGTCATAAAGAATGGTATTCCGGTGGCAATTGCAGGTGCAACAAATACAGGTAAAAGCACTCTCCTTAACGCTCTTCTTGATGAGGATCGTGCAATTGTATCGGAGATACACGGTACCACACGAGATTTCATAGAAGGGTTTCTGAATATTGAGGGAGTTGGATTCCGTTTTATTGATACTGCGGGAATAAGAGAGACCCAAGAGAAGATTGAGATTATCGGTATTGAGAGAAGTTACGAGAAAGTAAGAGGTGCATCTGGGGTTATCCTTATGGTGGATGCAGAGCGTGAGGAGTATTTTGGCTTGGGTGTTAAACAACTCTCATCAGTTATTGATTCAGATAGTCAAAAGACCATAATTCTGCTTAATAAAACCGATATTATTGAGCAGAGTAGAGGTAAAAGCTATAAAAAAAGCATAGAAGATTCTATTACAAAGATATCAACACTCTGTTCAGAATACAATTTAGATCCAGTAGATATCCTTCCACTCTCTGCAAAAGAGCAGATAGGGATTGAAAATCTAAAAGCAGCCCTTTTAAAATGCCGTTATAAAGATTTTAGTAACTCCTACTCTACTCTGGTGACAAATGTGAGGCACTTTGAGGCCCTAAAAGAGACAAAAGAGGCACTTTTAAGAGCGTCAGCAGGTATGGATAACTCTGTTCCTACAGACTTGTTGTCTCAGGATATTAGGGAGGCACTATTCCACATTGGAGAGATTGTTGGTGAAATCAGTACAGATGAGATTCTGGGAAATATCTTCGGTAAATTTTGTATCGGAAAATAATTCAATATATATTCTAATCGTGCTTATCTTTTACTCTTGCCTTAACCGCTCTTATGGTAGAGGGTGAAACTGAGAAAAAATTTGCTATTTCTTTGGCATCGTATCCCAGACTAAAGAGAGCGTAAATAATTTTTTCGTAATGAGAGAGCTCAGTTTTATTGAAAATTTCAGGAAAATTATTAGCAAAATATTTGTTTTTAGCTATTTCTGAGATCATCTCCCTGGAGATTTGCCGTGCATCATCAACAATTGTGTTTAGGTTGTCGCAAGTCCCTTTAGACTCTTTTCTGCATTTTGCAGCCTCTCTTTGAACATCCCTGATAAGGTCCGGATATTTGCCGGCAGTAGTTTTTAAAACCTCATTTATAATCCACAATTTTTTTGCAGACTCCTCCAGACTTTCAATATGTTTTTTAAGCTCATCCAGCTCTCTTTCTAATTTTGAATTATCTCTTCTTTGGCTTGATTTAAAATATATTATAGTAAAGACTAAACCTACCAATGAGGTAATTAATGCTATAATTAAACTATTTGACAAAGATTTTTTTTGCCGGATCTCTTTTATAAGCAGGTTTTTTTCTGATTGATTCTGTAATGTTCTCTCCTTAAGTTCTGTTGTGAATAGTTTTGAAGCATATTTGGAGTATCTTTTATATAAATCCAGAGCGTTAGAATAATCTCCGCTATTTTCATAAATCTTTGCAAGAAATTGATAACCAATATGGGATCTTTGGAGATCTTTCAACATTAAATCCTTGTATAATATCGCATATTTAATTGCGCTGTCAGGTTGATTTTTAATGTCATATATAACCGCAATATCATTTATGATATCAGATTTATTAATTTTTGAGCTGATGCCAAACAGAGAGTCACCAAGAACAGATTTTAAATAGTGTATTGATTTATCGTATTCGACTTTTTTTTGATGTAAATGTGCAAATTTTTTGTTAAGTAATGGTCTTATATCCTGCTCTAAATCCGGGAATCCTGCTATTTTATTTAGAATTTCCAGCTCTTTATCATATTCATATACACCAACTACAATTTCCAAGAGATACAAATTGGAGAGTTGCATCTCTCGTTTGTTTCCCAATTTCATAAAAAGAGTCTCTGCTCTATTGATATACTCCTCTGCTTTAAGTGTGGCGGGAAATAGGTCAGACTTATTAGAATGAAACAAGTGAATTGATTTTTTTGCAAGATATTTATTCAAGAAGGCCTCTGTAACAGGGTCTTTGACCTTGTTTTGAGTAAACAGTTCTTCTGCCTCTCCTAAATTGTTGAATTTTATAGAGTCGTTTAGGAAGAGTTGCTTAATAAAATTAGCTGCAGAGCAAAAAATTAGAGAGCGGCATAAATTATAATAGTCATTTTTTGACCTGTACCACTCGATTGTTTTGGGTATATATGAGTCATCTATAATATAAATATCATTCATACAACTCCCGATTGTCGAGAGTAAATTGAAGTAGGCAAAATTTGATTCTGAGAGTTTTTCCGGTTTGAAATTCTGAAGTGAATCCATTACAGAAACCGGATTCATAAATAGTAGCGAGTCCCACTTTTTCAATCTGTTAAAATGAGAATTTTGTTCGCTGTTACTTGATGTACAGGAAAAAAGCAAAAAGGAAAAAATAATAGAAAAAAATTTACACATTCACAAATATAAAGAAATATTGAATGTGCACTATTTGAGGACTGAAAAAATTATATCTGTTTTAACTTTACCTTCTTTTTTGGTGAGTGCTTTTAGATATACACTCCATCGGGCACCCCGCTATAGTTTCATCCAAATCGTCCAGATACTCTTGTGGCGGATTTATATAAATTCTGTAATTTCCGTAAAATGAACCATTTATCCAGTAGGGATACTCAACTATGCCAATATTAATAGAGTGACTGGCAACTACTTCACAATTATAGCATTTAATGCAGTTTGTTACATCAATTTTATAGAAAGTTGAAGTTGACGCAGAGGCCTCTGCTTTTTGAGCATTAAGTACCATTGAGATTGTTATTATAATAGATAAAAAAATATAACTAAATCCAATTTGTTCCTGAATTATTGAACTGACTAATCTATTATCTGAATGCTTGTTCATAAGTTTAAAACTTGGCAGTAGTGGAGATCTATACAAACCTTATTTAATGGTGACTAACCTCAAAACAATTTATAATAAATTATTATCAACAATAATTGTATTGATCTCCACGATGCCTAAAACGATGTTAATGCAAATGTAATGTTGGGATATGAAGAATGAAAGCTTTTTTTTACATGCAGCGCAAAGTTGCGCTTTTTGCTGGGATATATATCTAGTATTTAGAAATATAAAACTTTTTATGCAGCGCAAAGTTGCGCATCAATAATTAGGAAAGATATCTGGAAGGTAGTGTAAAACTAAATTTACTCCCCTTTCCAATTTCACTTTGGGCAGATATATTCCCTCCCAATCTCTCAATAAACTCTTTGCATAAAAGCAGACCCAATCCTGCACCAGTCTCTTTTTCAGTTCCTGGCGATGCAATCTTTTCTGTTATCTGAAATAGTTTATAGACTCTATCATTGTCAATACCCACTCCATTATCTGTTACTGAAATTATAATTCCACTCTCATCTACTGTTGCGTTTATATTTACACTACCTCCCCTGTAACTATATTTGACTGCATTTGTTAATAGATTTCTTAATACAGTATTAATCATATTTTTATCTACATAAAGAGCTATGTTTTTATCAAAGGAGAAATAGAGTCTAATCTCCTTGTTATTGGCAATTCGCTCAATGGAGTCATTTGCTAGAATAAAAATGTTTTTAATTGTAGTTCTGTCACTCTCGGATTCTAGTTTATTTGTTTGGGACTTTGCCCAATCTGTTAAGTTTCCCAACAACTCATTTGCGAAATTAGCTGATTTGTTAATTGATTTAAGAAAATCAATAAGAACATCAGGATCGAGCTCTGCTGTCTCTCTTGCCATCAGGCTTGACAAGTTTGTAATATTGTTAAAGGGATCCTGCAGGTCGTTGACAATTATCGAAAAAAGCTTGTCTTTTGTTGCATTGGAGGTGATAAGCTCATTAGATTTTTTTTCAATCTCTTTTTTTTGCTTGATGAGTTCAAGATTAGTTTTACGTTTGTCAAAATATGAGTAAAGAGCACCTAAAAGCAAAATAATTAACAATATAAGGCCAGCAACTGTAGAGTATAATATAACCCTTACCCGCTTCTGTTGTTCTGCTTTGATGATATCTTCTTCATATCTTACCAAATCCTCTGCCTGCTTCTCTTTTTCATATCTGTATTTATACTCAAGACTTACAACCTCCTTAATGTTCTCTTCATTGAAAATACTGTCATTCATTTTTTTGAATAGGATATGGCTTTCATAAGCTTTTCTAAAATTGCTTTTTGCAGAGTATATCTTTGAGAGTTGTTGGTAACCCATCTTCTGATGCTCAAGAATTCCCATCTCATTTGAAATGGAAAGGCTATTTTTTGTTAACTCAAGTGCCCTATCAAAATTGTCCATATCAAAATAGATCTCGCCCATTTTCAGGTAGATCTCACTCATAATATTCTTGCTACCGGTCTCTTGTGAAAATAGGAGAGATTGCTTATAATAATCCAACGCACTGGCAAATTTGTTCTGTTTTTTGTAAAGCGAACCGAAATTGTTCATAGAGAGCATCTTTCCAAACTTGTTCCCCTCCTGCTCCTCAATTTGTAAAGCCTTTGAATAGAGGTCTGCAGCTTTTAAAAGATTGTTCTCACGTTCATATATTTTTCCCAAATTATTATAAAGAGAGCCAAGTTTTTTGCTGCTTTTTTGCTCTTCATATATTGCCTGAGCCTTTAGATAGGAGTCAATTGCAAGCGTATTGTTATTTTGCTTCATATGTACTATCCCAAGGTTGGTGTATATATCTGCCATAAAATTCCTGTCATTGATCTCTTCAGCAACAAGAAGAGCATTTTGCAAATCTTCCGTCGATTTAGGATAGTTCCCTTGCATCTGATATATAACTCCCATCATTTGCAGACACTCTATAACGTGTCTCTTATCATTAAATTCCAGAGCAATATTCCTACTGTCATAAAAAAACTCTATTGCTTTTGGGTAGTTGCCCATTTGAAAGTAGACATATGCCATATCGCTTCTGCAAAAACAGATTGCCCGTTTGTCTCCAAGGTTTTGGTAGATATTGAGGGCTCTCTTATAGTAATCCAAAGCCAGATTGTAGTCGAATTTCTCACGGAAATATCTTCCTGTCAATTTATAACTGTTTGCTTTCCCTTTAAGGTAGCCCAGGCTGTCACTTAACTCAGATGATTCCAAAGTATATTTAAGTGCTAATTCAGGATTTGTAAGAACCAGCTCTAGGGCAACTCTGTTTAACAAATTTATGCGTGAGGTGTCAAATGTGTTGTGTACTTTAAGTATTGCAATCAGAGAGTCTGCTCTGTTGTTTTGCCCGAACAGCAATATTTGAGTAAAAATCAGAAGTATTGTGAAAGTTGTTTTCCTAACCATTATCTATCCTTAATTTTTAACTTGCTTTGGCCATATTAGAGCATATTTAAAAAGAAAAAAATCTTTATAAATGCAAATATAAAGATTAATTCATTGCGGATTGTATTGTAAGTCTGAGAAGAGAGATTGTGGCAGGGTATTATCTAAAAACTAAAAGCGATTATTATCTGCTTTGGTCGGTAATGGTATCAGGCTGGGCTTTTGTAAAATAGACATTCATTCTATAAGTGATAAAAGAGATAACTGCAACCAAACCTAAAATCAGCAATAATAGTCGGGGGTTAAATTTTACTTTATGCATATGAGTGAAAGTTAATTACTACTAAGAAGAGTTAAAACAGAAACCATTACAACATTTAGTGGTCTATGGCGACTAACCTTTAAAACAACAGAACGAATATTATTATACCACCAATGTTATAATGATCTCTATCTTTTCATTATCATAGATGCAAATTTAGGTAAGAAGAGAGAGGATAAAAAACAATACCTGTCGTGTTGCTAAAAGTTGCGTTTATTTCCGATATAATACATTAGTAAGATATTAGTTACAATCTTTATTGCAGCGGTTTGTTGCGCTTTTTTTAATATTTAAAAAGTATTATTTTACGATTTGGAGATATTATCGCAAATTTTTATTGATGATTATTAGATAATTTATGTGAGTAAATGTGCTAAATTAAGATTTTTTACCACCAAGCAAATAAACTTTAGATCTGACTATTTGTGCCCACTCAAAATGGCTGTGTGTTTTGTCAAATAATTCGTACGAAATGGGCTTGCCTATGGTAACCTTTACAGTTTTGTTTCTCTTGAGAAACATCTCTCTTGGCAGTAACATAAGCTCTATATTGGTTTTTATTCCCAGAAACTCTCTTATAGAGTTTATTCTGTAGAATAGTCGTGAGTTTGTCCCGTGAAAAAATATTGGCACTACATCTCTATGACTTGAGATTGCCTTTGTGATGAAACTCTTCTGCCAGGGGAGATCCTGGATTTTCCCGTCACGTCTTCTGGAAACTATTCCGGCAGGGAAATGGGTAATTGCAATATCTTCGCGGTACGTTTGCTCAAGTGCCCTAAGATAATCCTTAGAGGAGCCGTCAAATACATTAACAGCAACAATGAAAGGGTGTAGTTGAGGAACAAACATAAATGCATCATTGGCTATTGCTTTAAGAGCCCCATACCTCTTGCTTACGAGATATGTTATTATTAGTCCATCAGCAAAACCAAACGGGTGGTTTGCAGTAAAAAAACACTTTCTGTTCTCCGGCAAATTCTCTAACCCCTCAACCTCAAGTTTAATATTGAACTCCTTGATTACATTTTCAAGAAATTGAGCACCAACTGAATTTGAATATTTGTTCAACAGTTGGTTGGTCTCCTGTTGGTATACTATTTTTGATATAATCCGGATAACAAACATAGGGAGCTTGTTGAGAAGCCCTGCATTTCTTTCGCTGATAATTTTTTCTATATCAATGTATTTATGCTCTTTATTGTTTGATTCTGCCATTTTGCTTTCAAATTTTATGCAAATGTACAGAATTTAGTCTGATTTTCACTTTTCAACTACCAAACACCAGTTGTGAAGATCCCTAACTTCCCCGAATTGAATTCCTGTAAGTCTTTTATAAAGAGAGAGAGAGATTTTTCCGGTTTTGTCTGAATCTCCGATAAAATAGCTCTTTCCGTTTATTTTGTCATCAATTCTGGAGATTGGCAGAATAACAATTGCAGTTCCACAAGCTCCAACCTCATCAAATGTCTCAAGTTCATTAAGCTTAACTAGACGTCTTTCAATAGACATCCCGGAATCTTTTGCCAGTTGAATTAATGAACTATTAGTTATAGATGGTAATACAGACTCAGAATCGGGAGTAATGTAACTATCTCCTCTGATAGCGAAGAAATTAGAAGAGGAGAACTCATCAATATATTCGTGTTTGGCAGAGTCAAGATAGAGAACAGAGGAGTATCCATCTTTTTTAGCTTTCACTCCTGCAACAATAGCTGCAGCATAGTTCCCTCCTATTTTGTAGGATCCTGTCCCTAAAGGAGCTGCTCTGTCGTGATCCTGAGCCAGTAAAGCTTTTGCGGGCTTGTTAATGGAGCCGGCAAAAGAGCCTATAGGCATTGCAGCAACTATAAAGAGAACCTCTTGAGGACAAACAAGGTCAATTTGTGCTCCAACACCAATAACAAAAGGTCGTATGTACATTGATGCCCTATATTCGTAAGGGGGCAGAAATTCAATGTTTTCAAAGACTACCCTCTTACAGGCCTCTACAAACATATCGTGGTCGGGAGATGCTATCCCAAGATAATCTGCAGATCTTTTTAGCCTTTTTGCATTTTCATAGGGACGAAAGAGACGGATTTTTCCATCCTTACCCATATATGCCTTAAGCCCTTCGAACGCCTGGATTCCGTAGTGTAATGAGGCCGAAAGTGCACTTATTGAAATACTATCATCACATCTGCTTTCCAGAGGACTCCACTCTCCATCTTTGTAATGAGAGCAAATAATAGTGTTAGTTTTAGTGTAGCTGAATGTAAGTTTTTCCCAGTTCATATTTTTTTAGATAAGAAAACCAAATAGGTCTTGTTTGTTATTAATATATTCATAGACAACATTTTGTTCATCCATCCTTTTTATCAGTGAGTTAAAATCCGAAGAATTGGAGAGTTCAACTCCAATTACGGCAGGTCCTTGCTCCCTGTTTGTTTTTTTTGAATAACAGAAGTGAGTTATGTCATCTTTAGGTCCTAAAATATTTTTTACAAAGGAGAGCAATGCTCCTGAGCGTTGCGGAAACCTGATAATGAAGTAGTGCTTAAGCCCCTCGTACAATAGTGATCTCTCTCTTATCTCCTCAGTCCTGCCAATATCGTTATTGCTTCCGCTGACAATACAAACTACATTTTTACCCACAATCTGATTGGCATAAAAGGGTAAAGCAGATATTGAAAGAGCTCCGGCAGGCTCTACCACTATAGCATTCCTGTTGTAGAGTTCAAGAATTGTGCTACAAACAGCACCCTCTGGAACAGCAACTACATCATCAAGAACTTCTTTACAGATGTTAAACGTAAGTTCCCCTACTCTTTTTACAGCTGCTCCGTCTACAAACCTATCTATCTCCTTTAATTCATAAACGAATCCATTCTCAAGAGAGAGCTTCATACTTTGTGCTCCCATAGGTTCAACCCCAACAATCTTTGTCTTTGGACTTAACTGTTTAAACACCGAACCAACTCCCGACGCAAGCCCCCCTCCCCCAACAGGAATAAAGATATAATCAATCTCCTCTTTATACTCATTGAGTATCTCCATACCAACAGTTGCCTGTCCTTCAATAATTTTGGGGTCGTCAAAAGGGTGTATAAAGCTTCTGTTGTTTTCTAGAGAAAATTTTAACGCCTCTCTGTTTGCATCATCAAAAGAGTCACCGACCAGAACTATCTCAATATACTCTTTCCCGAACATCTTTACCTGTTCAATTTTTTGCTTTGGAGTAGTTTCAGGCATAAATATAATCCCATTTATTTTGAGTAAATTACAGGAGTATGCAACCCCTTGAGCGTGATTTCCTGCGCTAGCACACACAACTCCTTTTTCTAAATTTTCACTCTCCAGTGAGTTAATTTTATTGAAGGCACCCCTAATTTTATAAGACCTTACAATTTGCAGATCTTCTCGTTTTAGCATTATATTGGCTCCATACCTCTCACTGAGCCCCAGATTTTTCTGAAAGGGCGTGGGGACAAGCAACTCTCCTATAACCTTGCAGGCTTTGGTTACATCTTCTATATTAGGATAGTATGACATAATTTTTATTTTTATTACCACTCTCCGGCCTTAATGACCTTACCACCTCTCCGGTTTTCCACATTTCGCTATCTCTCAGCTCTTTCAGTTCGCAATCCAATTTTTCTCTATAGTCTGCTTTACCGTTTGAATCAATAGAGAGTTGTGCTTCATTTCCTTGAGAGACCTCCTCATATAGGGATTTAAATATTGGAAGAGCAGCATCCCTAAACCTTTTCCACCAGTCAAGCGCACCTCTTTGTGCTGTGGTTGAGCAGTTGGCATACATCCAGTCCATCCCATTCTCTGCAACCAGAGGCATAAGGCTCTGTGTTAGCTCCTCTACAGTTTCATTAAAAGCTTCAGAGGGTGAGTGACCGTTATCTCTTAAAACTTGATACTGTGCTGCAAATATTCCCTGTATTGCTCCCATAAGTGTCCCTCTCTCTCCGGTTAAATCTGAGTAGACCTCTTTTTTAAAGGTTGTTTCAAACAGATAACCTGAGCCAACTCCAACACCCAATGAGACAACTTTATCAAATGCTTTTCCTGTGTAGTCCTGATGTATTGCATAACTTGAATTAAGACCCCTGTTTTCAAGAAACATACGCCTAAGAGATGTACCGGATCCTTTTGGTGCTACCAGAATAACATCAACATCTGCAGGTGGCACCACTCCTGTTCTCTCTTTGTATGTTACTGCAAACCCGTGAGAAAAACAGAGAGTTTTTCCGTTGCAAAGATGCTTCTTAACTGTAGGCCATAACTGAATCTGACCTGCATCAGATAAAAGATAGAGAATAATACTCCCTTTTTTGCACGCATCCTCTATTTCAAAAAGAGAAACACC
>JAUYTH010000255.1 GCA_030695165.1 Bacteroidales bacterium | reverse complement strand
TTCACAAATCTTGTTACATAAGAGTCGTGAAATTTTGGGTCGGGAAGCAGAATCCTCTTTTTAGGCTTCGTTTTTCTCATTTACTTAAATTTGATTTTGTTATTACTTTTTCTTTACCGCAGCTTTAACTGCGCCTTTCTTAGGCCTCTTCGTACCGTAAAGTGAGCGGCTTTGCTTACGTCCGTCTACACCTGCAGTATCAAGAGCACCGCGAAGGATGTGATAACGAACACCAGGAAGATCTTTCACACGACCACCGCGTACAAGCACAATTGAGTGCTCCTGAAGGTTGTGACCTTCACCCGGGATATATGCGTTCACCTCTTTCTGATTTGTAAGGCGTACACGAGCTACTTTACGCATAGCTGAGTTTGGTTTTTTAGGAGTTGTTGTGTAAACACGTACACATACTCCGCGTCTCTGAGGACAAGAGTCAAGTGCGCGAGATTTACTTTTCTCTACGATAACCTCACGTCCCTTGCGAACTAACTGTTGAATTGTTGGCATAATTACTTGTTATTCTTAGCTTTAACTATTTTCGTTATACAAAACGGGTTGCAAAGGTAAGACTATTTTCCGTAATTACAAACAACTTATTAACATTTTACGACCAAAATATGAGCTAAATTTGCGCTAGAAGACAAGTTTACTCATTTCATAAAATAAAGTAATGAAAATTTCACCAAAATCTCAGGCTTTTATTACACAGGAAGAGCATTTCGGAGCTCATAACTATCATCCTTTAGAGGTTGTTTTGTCAAGAGGCGAGGGGGTGTATGTATGGGATGTAGACAATAAAAGGTACTTCGATTTTCTCTCTGCCTACTCCGCAGTGAATCAGGGCCACTGTCACCCTAAAATCGTAAAGGCACTAACAGACCAGGCACAAAAGCTATGTCTCACATCAAGAGCCTTTTACAACGACACGCTTGGCCCCTATGAAGAGTTTATTCACAACTATTTCGGGTACGACAAGGTCCTCCCGATGAACTCAGGAGCAGAGGCGGTTGAGACAGCACTTAAGCTCTCCAGAAGGTGGGGTTATGCAAAAAAGGGGATACACGAGAATATGGCTATGATTGTAGGGTGTGAGGGAAATTTTCACGGTCGCACAATATCGATTGTCTCCCTCTCCACAGACCCGGATTCATATGCAGGTTATGGTCCATTTACCCCCGGGCTAATAAAGATTCCATATAATGACGTATCTGCTCTGGAAGAGGTGCTTACAGATTATGGGAAAAACATTGCAGCATTTTTGGTAGAGCCTATTCAGGGCGAGGCGGGGGTCTTTGTTCCGGACGACGGCTATCTAAAAAAATGTTACGACCTGTGCAAAAAGCACAATGTTCTGTTTGTTGCAGATGAGGTTCAGACAGGAATCGCCCGTACAGGCAAGATGCTCTGCTGTGACCACGAAGATATAAGGCCGGATATAGTTATCCTGGGTAAAGCCATCTCCGGAGGGGTACTTCCGATATCTGCAGTACTTGCAGATGATGAGATTATGCTTACCATAAAACCGGGAGAGCACGGCTCTACTTTCGGTGGATTTCCGCTCGCTAACCGTGTGGCGATGGCAGCACTCGAGGTTGTCAAAGAGGAGAAGCTCACAGAGAGGGCAACTGCACTTGGTGAGATCTTCCGCCGGGAGATGAGAAATTTTGACTCCCCTTTTGTAGAGTTGGTCAGAGGAAAGGGGCTTCTCAACGCAATTGTTGTGAAACCATACAACGGAAAAGAGGCGTGGGATGTATGTGTTGCAATGGCCCAGAACGGACTCATCGCAAAACCAACCCATAAACATATTATAAGATTTGCTCCTCCGTTGGTGATTACAGAAGAGGAGCTTATGGAGGCGATAGAGATTATTAAAAAATCTTTCAGGTCGCTGGAATAAATTAAAAAGAGAGAGTTACAATGCAATCTACATCCAGAATATTAATGGTGAGGCCCGTCAATTTCGGGTTTAATGAACAGACATCTGTCAATAATGCTTTTCAGCAGAGAGGGCACGAGAGCAATGCCCGCGAAGGGGCAATAAAGGAGTTTGACGAGTTTGTTCAACTGCTCTGCTCGGCAGGAGTTGAGGTTTTTGTTATAGAAGACACCCCTGAGCCCCACACTCCGGACTCCGTTTTTCCCAACAACTGGTTTTCTACTCACGAGGGGGGCACCCTGGTGCTTTACCCTATGTTCGCCCCAAACAGACGCCTGGAAAGAAAGCCCGCTGTGGTCAATTTTATAAAAGAGAGCTTCCGGGTAAAGAGAGTTGTAGACCTTACAAAATTTGAAGAAAAATCTCTTTTTCTGGAGGGTACAGGCAGTATGATATTTGACAGAGACCATAACCTGGTATTTGCCTGCCGCTCTGTAAGAACAGACGAGACAGTTCTTGAGGCATTCTGCGACGAATTGGACTATGACTACTTTCTGTTCAATGCCACCGACTCTGCCGGGAACCCTATTTACCACACAAATGTTATGATGTGTATTGCCTCCAGCTTTGCCGTTGTTTGTCTGGATGCGGTTAAAGATATAGATGAGAGGCAAAACCTCATTGCACTTATTGAGGAGAGCGACAAGGAGATTATTGAGATATCTCTGGAGCAGATGGAGAAATTTGCCGGAAATATGCTCGAGATAGAGAGTAAAACAGCAGAGTCTATTTTAGTAATGTCAAAAACAGCCTACAACTCTTTAACCCAGGAGCAGGTAGACAGGATTGGGCAGCATTGTAAAATAGTTGCACCAAACCTCACAACCATAGAGAACAACGGAGGAGGATCTGCCAGATGTATGATGGCAGAGCTGTTTCTATAACACAGCCTCTTTAATAAGACCGTTTCTGTATGCGCTCACAAGGTGCAAAAGATCGTCAATCTGTTTTTGGAGTTCGATTCCGATATCTGTATCTCTTACAAGTTTACGTTTGTTGCTAAACTCAACTACTGTAGTTTCGGAGATTATATCATCTCCATCTCTTATTGCCTTGGCTGTTGTTACAAAAGGCTGGTGCTGCGCCAGCTGAAGCCCGTGTGAGTTGTAGATTAATGTATATCCGGCAATTCCGGTCTCCGACCGGTAGGCCTTGGAGTATCCTCCATCAATTACCAGAAGTTTCCCGCCCCCCTTAATCGGGGACTCACCTTTGCCGGTTTTTACAGGAATATGACCATTAATAATGTGAGATTGAGCATCTTCAATTCCAAACTCCTTTAGAATCATTTCGCACACCTCTTTGTTATCTTTAAGGTAGTAGTAGTGACCCTTCTTCTCTTTGTGAGTCTCTTTATCTGCAATAAAATACCTCTCAAAAGTGGCCATCTTCTCCTTGTCGAACGGAGGGGAGTAGGGGCCGCACCAGAGATACCAGATAAGATCTTTACCGGTTGTCTTTCCCGGTTTACCCCTCTCCTCAAAGAATGCCTGTCTTACCAGTTTGTCGATTTTGTCGAAAAGAGCTTTGCCGTTTAGCTCCTCATTGCCTATTCTTACACTTTTTAGGGAACCATCTTCATTGAGAGGAACCGAACCGTGATATAGCAGGTTGGAGTTTCTTACCAGATAGAGAGAGCCGTTATTGTACATACACCTCATATGTTTTTTAAGTTTACCGCTGGAGAGGAAGTAGTGCATTAATTTATCCACGACATCCTGCTCCTCCTCCGTTAGTTTATAAGGGTGAGCGGGATCTATGGTTGGAAAGTAGGTATCCTTAAGAGGGTAGTCCACCCCATTTATCTTCACTGTCCCCTTTTCGTGATCTATCATATGCAGCTGCCTGCGATCTTCCATACCAAACTCTTTGTTGCGCTCAATAACTGCCCCCTCAAGCTTAAACTGAATAACGGTTATAGCTTTATGCATTTGAGATATAATCTTGATATCTTTGTTCTTAACAGGCTCGTCTTCATTTAATTTAGGTTTGAACAAAGTGCAAGGGTCATCGTTGTAGCACTCCATTGCAAAAGATGCCAGAGGCATCAGGTTTATCCCGTAACCCTCCTCCAGGGTCTTTAGATTTGCATACCTAAGCGACATCCTTACCACATTTGCCATACACGCCTCGCTTCCCGAGGCAGCACCCATCCACACAATATCGTGATTCCCCCACTGTATGTCAAAATTGTGATAGTTGCAAAGCAGGTCCATAATTATATGAGCACCGGGACCCCTGTCGTAAACATCCCCGATAACGTGAAGGGAGTCTATGGTAAGTCTCTGGATTAGGTTGCAGATAGCTGTAATAAAGTGCTCTGCACGGCCTGTAGATACAATTGTAGAAATTATTGAGGATATATACTCCTGTTTGTTGGGCTCTGCAAAAGATTCGTGTAGCAGCTCCTGAATAATGTATGAGTACTCTTTTGGGAGAGCCTTTCTCACCTTAGAGCGGGTGTACTTAGAGGATACATTGCTGCAAACACTTATCAACTGTACAAGTATAACCTTGTACCAATCATCAATATCTTTGCCCTCCCTCTGCTTAATAACATCTAGCTTCTCCTGCGGATAGTAGATAAGCGAGCAGATCTCCTTCTTCTCCTGCTCCCGCAACCGGTGCCCAAAAATCATCTCAACTTTTTTACGGATAACCCCCGATGCATTCTTGAGAACGTGGCGAAAAGCTTCGTGCTCTCCGTGAATATCGGTAAGAAAATGCTCTGTCCCTTTAGGCAGATTCAGTATAGCTTCCAGGTTTATTATCTCTGTTGTAGCATCAGATATTGTTGGGAAGCTCCTGGAGAGGAGCTTCAGGTATTTGAGGTCTTTCATTTTTTAGATTTTTTTTGCCTATATTAGCAGTAACCAAAGATAATAAAAATTATGAATTTTCAACTGCCGGTTTTACCTTATGCCAAAGATGCACTGGAGCCAGTAATTGCCGCTGGAACGATTGAGTTTCACCACGGGAAACACCACCAGACCTACGTAACAAACCTCAACAACCTTATCAAGGGAACTACCTTTGAGAATATGTCCCTAGAGGAGATTATCCTTAAGTCGGACGGAGCAATATTTAACAACGCTGCTCAGGTTTGGAACCACACCTTCTACTTCTACTCTTTTAAAAAAAGCACACATCCCGGAGTACCTAAAGGGGCACTTTCAGGGGCGATCGATGCCGAGTGGGGCTCATTCGAAAACTTTAAAAGCGAGTTCTCTGCAGCTACTGTTTCTGTTTTCGGCTCCGGTTGGGGCTGGCTGGTTAAGGACTCTGCCGGTAAACTCTCAATTGTTAAAGAGAGCAATGCAGGCAACCCTCTCACCAAAGGGCTCACCCCAATCTTAACCTTTGATGTGTGGGAACACGCATACTATCTGGATTATCAAAACAGAAGGGCAGACTATATAAACGCTTTGTGGACAATAGTTGACTGGGAAGCAGTCTCTGCAAGATATTAGCTGGTTGCTCTGCTTTAACGGGTTGCTTTACTGAGAACCTTACTTTTCATCTGTAGCGACATCATAACGGTTCGCACAACCAGGTGAACCATATAGGCCAGGTAGAGAGCGTGAAGACCCATATACCCCTCCATCAAAAAGTAGGAGATAAAAAATGATGCTGCAGATAGTAGCATTGTGTCTCTTATTGCCCCAGAGGCGGTAGCTCCGATAAATATACCATCCAGAATAAAGGCTACACAGCTTAGCAGAGGTACAGCAAGCAGCCAGGGCAGATAGGTTTTGGCTGCAAGCAGAACATCGCTGTTATTGGTCATCAGACGGAAAATAGGCTCCCCGGCAAAGGCGTATAGAATGGTTGAGACAAATGCAATGATAAATGTCCAGATAAAAAGTACCCTTATAGCCTTTTTTAACATATTCAACTCCTTTGCCCCAACTAATCTCCCTGTAATAGCCTCACCTGCATAGGCAAATCCATCTATGAAATAGGAGTAGAGGAGCATTAGCTTCATCATTATTGTGCTTACTGCAAGCAGATTGTCGCCATATCTGGCAGCAATGCTCGTAAATCCGGAGTAGACCAGCAGAAGTGAGGTGGAGCGAAGGAAGAGGTTCCCGTTGAGAACGAAGAACTTTTTCATCTCCCTGAGCTTAAGACTCGCCTTCACATTTATGTAGTGGAATAGCTTTTTGTAGTAGACATACATTAGAGTTAGAGCCACAATGAGTCCAATATACTGAGACAATAGCGTGCCCAGGGCAATTCCCGGGATACCCATCTTAAAGCCTATACCGAAAATTATGCTTAATATGAGATTCAAAACATTTACTGTAACATCCACCACCATAGGGCTGATGGTGTTTTGCATCCCAATAAACCAGCCCTTGAATGCAAACAGAGAGAGAGTTGCGGGAGCTGCCCATATTCTTATAAAGAAATACTCCCGAGCAAGCGACTCTACCTGAGGTGTACAATCTACAATAAGAAATGCTGTTTCCAGATATATCAACTGGATTGCCCAAATAACCATTGCAGATAAAACAGCGGTCCCCACAGCCTGCACAAGAACCCTAAAGGCATCAGAAAAGTCTCTTCTACCGTATGCCTGTGCAGCATAACCACCTGTCCCTACCCTTAAAAAGCCCATATTCCAGTAGAGCAGGTCAAAAAGCATTGTGGAGATTGCTATTCCTCCGATACTAGCGGCGTCACCCAGCCTTCCGGCTATAGCAAGATCTACCATCCCAACCAAGGGTACAGTAATATTTGCAAGGATGCTCGGGCCGGCCAGCTTAAGAATTCGTCTGTTCATCGGTATTTATCCTCCCCCTCCAGCATACTTAGGTATGAAACATATCTCTCTTCGGTTACTGAACCATCTTCAACAGCAGCTTTTACAGCACAACCGGGCTCGTGAGTGTGAGTACAAGGGGCAAAACGGCAGTGGTCCAGCAACCGGAACATCTCCGGGAAGTAGTGGCTCAGCTCCTCCTTTGCCATCTCAATCAACCCGAAACCCTTTATTCCAGGGGTGTCGATGATAAATCCACCCCCGGTGAGAGGGTGAATCTCATAAAAAGTTGTTGTGTGTTTTCCCTGTTTATGGTAGTCCGAGATCTCTCCGGTCTTGAGCGTGAGTATTGGGTCGAGAGAGTTTATCAAGGAGGATTTTCCCACACCCGAAATTCCGGAGAATAGGGAGAGCTTACCTCTGCACTCATTTAGTACACTCTCTATGTTGATGCCCTTTAAGCCCGACACTTCAATTATCTGGTAGCCGGCACTCTCGTTGTAAATATGACGGAAGATCTCAAGGGAGTTGTCATATTCCGGGGTAAAGAGGTCAATCTTATTGATTATAATCTTCACCGGAACCTTATAGGCCTCGCAGGTAACAAGGAAGCGATCTATAAATTCAAACTTTGTCTGAGGGAAATTTAGAGTTACAATAAGAAAAACCTGATCCAGATTTGAGGCAATTATGTGTGCCTGGCGGGATAGGTTTGTAGATTTGCGGATAATATAGTTCTTTCTGGGTAAAATTTCTGTTATTACCCCTCTGCCCTCACCCTCCATCTCGTACAGTACGTGGTCTCCCACAGCCACAGGATTGGTTGTAACCCCCTCTTTAAGACGGAGTTTGCCCCTTAGCACACAGGTAATTACACTCCATTCGGGGAGGTTGCTCACCAAATAGTGACTGCCGGTGTGTTTAACCACTGTTGCCTGACCTGTTTTTTTAATTTCCACGGCCGCGAATATACGAAATTGTTGAAAAAGGGTTAGCTTTGCCTAAAATAATTCTTTTTTTTATGTTTACCATTAGTGAGATAGATTCTATAGTTGAAAAGGGTATCTTCTCCCTGGAACTCAAGGGAGAACCCGATGAACTTTATGATCCCATAAAGTACCTTATCTCAATAGGGGGCAAGAGATTAAGGCCAAAAATAGCAATACTCACATACAACTTGTTCAGCGATAAAATTGACAGATCTATAATCCACCCCGCAATGGGTCTGGAGATCTTTCACGGCTTCACTCTTATCCACGACGATATTATGGATAAGGCAGACCTTAGACGCAACAGAGCCACCGTACACAAAAAGTGGAACGACAACATAGCCATCCTCTCCGGAGATGTTATGTGTATTAAGTCCTATCAATATATCTCCGAGGCTCCGGCCCCAAAACTGAAAAGTGTACTGGATCTCTTCTCCCTCACCGCAGCACAGGTTTGTGAAGGTCAGCAGTATGATATGAATTTTGAGGATCTTTCATTTATAACTATGGAAGATTATATATCAATGATTGGGCTAAAAACAGCAGTTCTCATTGCTGCATCGGCAAAGATAGGGGCGATAATAGCAGGTGCACCGCAAGGTGTGTCGGATGCAATTTACAACTATGGTTACCAGCTTGGCCTTGCCTTCCAAATTAAAGACGACTATTTTGACAGCTTTGGCGATAGTGCTCTCTTCGGTAAAAAAATTGGCGGAGATGTTCTTTGCGGCAAAAAGACCTGGCTTCTGGCAGAGTCACTCAAAAGAGGAGACCTTAACAAAAGAAAAGAGCTTCAGGATCTGCTCAAAAACAGAACCATTGCAGACGTCGAGAAGATAGAGAGGGTACTCTCTATCTACAATCAGCTAGGGATAAAAGAGGCAGCCGAGCAGGCGATGGCGTTTTATCACAACAAATCAATTGAGGCTTTGAACAACTCCTCTCTAAACAGTGAGCAGAGAGATCGTCTTCTTGAGTTTGCAGACTCTATCATTAACAGAGAGAAGTAAATTTTCTATTTCTAGTATCAACAATCAATTTTTAATATAAGATATGTCTTTCAGTACCAATTGCAATACCATTTTTGACAGATGCGTCAATGATTACCACAAAACCGATAATGTAGATACTCCAATCTCAAATCCATATCCACAGGGAACAGTAGATTGGTACCTCTATTCAAAAAACTGGATTGACGCAGTGCAGTGGCACCTTGAAGATATTATCCGTGAGCCGGGGATAGACCCTGTAGATGCACTTGCAATCAAAAGAAGAATAGACAGTTCAAATCAGGAGCGTACAGATATGGTGGAGATGATAGACAGCTACTTTATGGATAGGTTCTCCTGTGTAAAAGTTGATTCCGGTGCCACCATCAACACTGAGACCCCTGCCTGGGCAATAGACAGACTCTCAATTCTTGCTCTCAAGATTTACCATATGCGAGCAGAGGCGCTCCGCTCAGATGCCACAGAGAGCCATCGCACCGGTTGCAAAACCAAACTCGAAACTCTGCTCACCCAAAGAGAAGATCTCTCTACGGCAATAGATAATCTGCTTAACGATATAGAGAGCGGGAGAAAATATATGAAATTCTATAAGCAGATGAAGATGTACAACGACCCCTCACTAAATCCTGTACTCTATGCGGGAAAAAAGTCCTGACCATATTCTTGTTCTGCGTTTCTCTGCTCTGGGCGATGTGGCAATAGCCTCACCACTTTTAATGGCCTATGCTGCACACAACCCGGGCACCAAATTCACAATGGTATCTTTACCAATGCTTGAGCCCCTGTTTGAGGGAACCCCTAACATCTCATTTTTCCCGACAGATTTCAAAGGGAGGCACAAAGGATTCAAAGGGCTGCTAAAGCTTCACAAAGAGCTGATGAAGCTTAACCCCACAGCAGTTGCAGATATAAACTCAGTACTGAGAACCTTCATTTTGAGAGTGCTCTTCTTTATCTCCTTTACCCCACTTTCTTTTCTTAGAAAGGGGAGAGTAGAGAAGAAAAAATTGACCAGGAGATATTTCAAAAAATTGAGGCCATTGATGACAACCCTCCGCAGATACGAACTGGTTTTAATATCCGCTGGTCTTAAAGATCTCAGCTTTGCATCTGCACCAGCCACACAGTCACCTCACCTCGGGCTTATACAATCGCCACACCCCGATCCAACACCACCTCACCCCGATTCTATAAACCAAAGACCTATTTACAATATAGGGGTTGCGCCGTTTGCCAACCACAGAGGGAAGATCTGGCCACCACAGATGATGGAGAGGCTAATTGAGATGCTCAGTAAAGATGAGCGATTCTCGGTTACCCTTTTTGGCGGTGGTAAAAAGGAGATTGCAACCTTAAAATCCTGGGAGCTAAAATACTCCGGGGTTAAATCTGTTGCAGGAGAGCTCTCCTTCTCGCAGGAGCTGGGTGCAATTGCCGGGAGAGATCTTATGCTCACTATGGACTCTGCCAATATGCACTTTGCCTGCTGTATGAGAGTGCCGGTAATCTCAATTTGGGGAGCAACCCACCCCTACCTTGGATTCTACGGCTGGGGTCAGGATAGTGAGATGGCCCTGCAGAGCTCAATAGAGTGCCGCCCCTGCTCATCTTCAGGTAAAAAAGACTGCTTTAGAGGAGACTACGCCTGCCTTAACGAGATAACTCCGGATATGGTTTTTAATAAAATTCTCAACTTTTTTGAGCAGAGATTGTAGTAATTGTGGAGACCGGCGAGTTTCAAGAAGATGATTGGAGAAAGACTTTGTCCGGGAAATTGAATAGAATTTTTAGAAAATGATTGAAGAGAGAAGTAGTTTGGAAATTTGTGCAAAAGATATTGAGATAATGGCTCCGGCCGGCAATTTCGAGTCTCTCGCTGCTGCAATACAGGGTGGAGCAGACTCGGTCTATTTTGGTGTCGGCAACCTCAATATGCGCTCCCACTCGGCAAACAACTTTACCACAGAATCTCTACAGGAGATTGCAACCATCTGCTCAAATGCGGGTGTCAAGTCCTATCTCACCCTCAATATAGTTCTGTACGACAACGACCTTGAGCCGATGCGCCTAACTGTTGCTGCTGCAAAAAAAGCGGGAATATCTGCAATTATCGCCTCCGATATGGCTGCAATTCTCTATGCAAGAGAGCTTGGCGTAGAGGTGCATATCTCCACTCAACTTAATGTCTCAAACATAGAGAGCGTCCGCTATCACGCACGGTTTGCAGATGTGATAGTACTGGCAAGGGAGCTTACCCTTTTCCAGGTGAGAGATATCTATGACGCTATTGTAAGAGAGAAGATAACCGGCCCTTCGGGAGAGCTTGTAAGGCTGGAGCTCTTCTGCCACGGAGCACTATGTATGGCCGTTTCCGGCAAATGCTACCTTAGCCTTCACGAGTACAACGCATCTGCAAACAGAGGCTCCTGCTACCAACTGTGCCGCAGAGGGTATGAGGTTACCGATATCGAGACCGGCACCTCCCTTGAAGTAGATAACAAATATATTATGTCACCTAAAGATCTCTCCACAATTGCCTTTGTAGATAAGATAATTGAGTCCGGAGTGAGGGTTCTCAAGATTGAGGGTAGGGCCAGAGCAGCAGAGTATGTAAAAGCGGTAACAGCCTCCTATCGTAAAGCTGCAGATGCAGTTTGTGACGGGAGTTACACACTGGAGCTTAAAGCAAAACTGGAAGAGAACCTCTCGATGGTATTTAACCGAGGATTCTGGGACGGATATTATCAGGGGGCAAAAATGGGAGAGTGGAGCGACGTCTACGGCAACAAAGCAACTAAGAAAAAAACCTATGTTGGGAAGGTGACAAACTTCTTCTCCAACCTCTCTGTTGCCGAGGTGCTTATAGAGACAGGCGAACTCTCAGTTGGAGATGACCTTTTGATAATAGGCCCATCTACAGGAGTATACGAACATAAGGTAGATGAGATAAGAGTAGAGCTCAACCCTGTAGAGAGAGCTCTCAAAGGGGAGTACTGCTCAATACCGGTGGAGAGTGGGGTACGGCTTCGCCGCTCAGATAAAATCTACATCTGGAGATAGTCTTATGGAGATGAATGAGAGTAGCAAACCAATCCCGCAGGATAAAAACAATCCGGAGCTGCCCGACAAACGGGTTATTGAGTTTATTGAGGAGCACCATCTGGTAACCCTTACTGCCGGTGACGGTACAGATATGTGGAGCTGGCACGCCTTCTACCACTTCTCCCCGAAGGAGATGCTCTTTGTTATAACGTCGGAAGATAAGACAAGACATATACAAATCTTTAGAAGAGGAGCCTCAAATATTGTTTCGGGAGCAATAGGGCTGGAGACAGAGACCATCGGGCTCATTCGCGGGGTTCAGTTTCGTGCAACTATGGAGCAGTGCGAGGGCCCATTCTTAAACAACTACCGCCTCAGTTACCTGAAGCGGTTTCCATATGCCATCCTAAAAGGTGGCGATTTGTGGCTGATAAAAATCTGCGAACTCAAATTCACAGACAACCGTCTTGGGTTTGGCAAAAAAATAATCTGGAAACGACATTAAAGGCCAAACTCCTTTTTTATAAGATCTACTGAGTCTAAAAGCTCCCAACCGAAAAATTGAATCTCCTCCTTTACCAACTCACCGTTAACACATAGTTCAACCTCTCTTTTAAAGGGGTCTCTTCCCATATGGCCATAGGCGGCAGTCACCTCATAGATAGGTTTCTTGAGCGAAAATCGTTTGATAATGCTTGCAGGACGAAGGTCAAACAGCTTTTGAACCCGATCTGCAATTACGCTGTCGTTTACAAACTGTTTTGGTTTGTCTCTAAAGGCGGTTCCGTAAGTGTTTACGAAGATGCTCACCGGACGTGCAACCCCAATTGCATAGGCCAGCTGAACCAGAACCTCATCTGCAACTCCTGCTGCAACAAGGTTTTTTGCAATGTATCTGGCTGCATAGGCGGCAGAGCGGTCTACTTTGCTGGGATCTTTGCCGGAGAATGCCCCTCCGCCGTGAGCCCCTTTACCGCCGTACGTGTCCACGATAATCTTTCTTCCTGTTAGACCGGTATCTCCGTGTGGACCTCCAATCACAAATTTGCCGGTTGGATTTACGTGCAGGATGTAGTCATCCTTAAACAGCGCTTTTGTCTCTTGGGGAAGCCTCTCCAGTATTTTTGGTATGAGTATGTTCTTAACATCGCTCTTGATTCTCACCTGCATCGAGTCGTCGGTGTCAAACTCATCGTGCTGGGTAGATATCACTATTGTGTGTACCCTGTTAGGGGTGTTGTTGTCGTTGTACTCAATAGTAAACTGTGACTTTGCATCGGGACGAAGGTAGGGCATAAGGTTGCCCTCTCTGCGAATCTTAGCCAGCTCTAAAAGAGCAATATGAGAGAGTGTGAGTGGGAGAGGCATAAACTCCTGAGTATCGCGGCAGGCATAACCAAACATCATCCCCTGGTCTCCTGCACCCTGCTCCTGAGGATCTGCAACCTCTACACCGCGATTGATATCTGCAGATTGTTCGTGTATAGCAGAGAGGATACCGCAGGAGTTTCCGTCAAACATATACTCTGCTTTTGTATATCCAATGCGGTTTATGACCCTGCGGGCCACCTGCTGGATATCTACATAGGCGTCAGACTTAACCTCGCCGCCAATAACCACAAGGCCTGTACTGACAAACGTTTCGCACGCCACTTTAGATTCGGAGTCCTGACATAGAAACTGGTCAAGAACAGCGTCCGAAATCTGATCGGCAACTTTATCGGGATGCCCCTCTGAAACAGATTCCGAAGTAAATAGATAAGACATAATTGTAAATAATTAAAGTTATTAAACACTTTACTCAATGTAAGAGCTCAACAGCATAAATTATACTAAAATGTTACCGAAAGGCCCAAATAGAGAAATTATTGTATATAAGGGCGTAATATGGAACGTTTTAGCATTTTTTTAAAGTGGTTGCAAGCAGTCAAATCTCTCCACATAATTCGACTGCAAAGGTATGAAAAAAAACTTATTAACCAAATATTGACAATTTAAAATCTAACAATTCTATATGGCTGAATTAATGATAGATACTAATCTTAAACTTTATTTAAGAATTTGTTAAATAAATAGAATTAATTGTCAGTAATCGCTGAGAAATTGCTATTTTTGTCCAAGAATACCTAACAAATTATTTAAATATTTATGAAACAAACAATTAAGCAATTTGCCCTTACGGCTTTGAGTTTGTTTGTGGCTTTTGCTGCAATAGCACAGGTTACAACATCCTCTATGAGTGGTCGCATTACGGAGGCAAATGGAACTCCGGTTATCGGAGCTGCCGTAGTAGCAGTCCACACACCTTCCGGATCCAAGTATTACTCAATTACCGACAATTCCGGAAACTATCGTATCCAGAATATGCGTGTCGGCGGTCCTTATGCCGTTGAGGTAACATATCTTGGCTTTGGAACAATCAAGGCGGACAATATGAACCTTCGCCTAGGAGAGAACTTTGTCTATAATGCTCAACTTGTGGAGGAGGCTTTGACTCTTTCGGAGGTTGTGGTATCTGCCGGTATCAGAAATCCTATTCTAAATGCCGACAGAACTGGAGCATCTATGAACGTAAGTTCAAGAGAGATAAACACTCTTCCATCTATTAGCAGAAGTATCACAGACTTTACTAAACTGACCCCTCAGGCAAACGGTTCATCATTTGCCGGACGCGATGGTCGTTTCAACACAGTAACTATAGACGGTGCTGCGTTTAACAACAACTTCGGTCTCTCAAGCAGCGCTATGCCTGGTGGTTCATCTCAGCCAATTTCGCTGGATGCTATTGAGCAGGTTTCTGTTAACCTTGCCCCGTTTGATGTACGTCTCTCTCAGTTTACAGGTGCATCTATCAATGCTGTAACTAAATCCGGAGACAACAAATGGAAAGCTTCGGTCTACACATATCAAAGACCTAAATCATTTACAGGGGAGAAGGTTGGAGAATCAATTGTTAAAGGAGCACGCGACAGAGACTCACAGATGTGGGGTGTTACTGTTGGCGGTCCAATCATTAAAGATAAACTATTCATCTTTGCCAGCTACGAAACTGAGAAAGAGAACAGCCCAAGCAGTGGTTGGGAGCCAAGCACAAATGGTGTAGCAGACCTGACAAACAGAATTTCACGCACAACAGTTGCAGATCTTGAAAGAGCAAAGAACCACCTGATGTCAACTTATAACTACGACCCGGGTGACTATCAAAATTTTGGTGCATTCCCTTCTACCAACTACAAAATACTTGCACGTTTGGACTGGAATATAGCCAAAAACCATAAATTTGCATTCCGTTACAACCGTCTGAGAAATACAAGTGTATCGCTTACTAACGGGACATCCGGTCCGCCAAATATATCAAGATCAAATTTCTCAAGGGTATCAGATTATTCAATATCATTCTCAAACTCTTTCTACGGAAACGAAAATGCAATTGACGCTTTTGCGGCTGAGTTAAACTCAACCTTCGGAAACAAGATTTCAAATAAGCTACTTGTATCTTATACAGCAACAACTGACCCTAGGAGAACAAGTAACAGCGCAATTTTCCCGTTTGTAGATATCTACAAAGACGGTAACCCTTATATGTCATTCGGATACGAACTCTTTACATACCTCAACAGGGTAGAGAACAACACATTCTCTGTTGTTAACAACCTTACTTTAAACCTTAATAACCACGCTATCACAGCAGGTATCTCTTATGACAATATCTATGTAAATAACTCATATACTCGTGAGGGAACCAGCTACTACAGATATGCTTCACTTGATGATTTCATCAATAATGCAAAACCTACAGGCTTTGGTGTAACTTACGGTTATAACGGTGTAGATCCAAAAGGTGTTGAGATGAGTTTCGGACTTGGTAGCTTGTATCTTCAGGATGAGTGGCAGATTAACAAAAACCTTAAACTAACCTACGGTGTTCGTGCAGAGCTTCCTATGTACCACAACAAGCTGATGAATAACCCTGCAATCTCTGCTCTTACATTTAAGGATGGATACAAAATGGACATCTCTACCTGGCCGAACTCAAAGATTCAGGTTAACCCAAGAATAGGTTTCAACTGGGATGTTAAAGGTGACAGAAGTCTTCAGATTCGCGGAGGTACAGGTCTGTTTGCCGGTGTACTCCCTTTTGTATGGTTTACAAACCAGCCAAACGCTTCCGGTACAGTTCAGAGCCCGGAACTTGGAATAACAGGAGTAAATCTTCCTGCAGATTTCCGTTTCAATAAAGATTTCAAAGCTCAGGTTGCAAAATACCCTGCTCTTTTCCCACAGGCAGTGAGTACAACTCTTGCTTCAGGAGCTGCTCTGGCAGAGGTTAGTAAAGACTTTAAAATGCCAAGAGTATGGAGGTCAAATCTTGCCGGAGACATTGAGTTACCGGGAAATATGGTTCTAACCCTTGAGGCTCTCTTTACAAAGGATGTCAATGCAATTGTTCAGAAGAATATGAACCTTCCGGAAGCCAACAGAGTATTCTCAGGATCTGACAGAAGAGGTTACTGGGTTGGAAATAAAGTTGTAAGTGCAGTTTCATCTGCGATGATTCTGGACAACTCAAGCGAAGGTTACCAATCATTCTTTACTGCCCAGCTGACTAAAAACTTCTCATACGGTCTATCCGGTATGGTTGCATACACCTACAATATCTCTAAAGATGTATCTGCAAACCCTGGTTCTACAGCATACTCGGCCTGGACAAGTAATCTGGATGTTTACAACCTCAATGACCCTCAGTTAAGCTACTCCAGCTTCTCAGTTCCTCATAGAGTTGTGGGCTCGTTCAGCTATAGAGTTGAATACTTCAAACACCTTGCTACTTCAATCTCATTGTACTACAATGGCTCATCAATGGGTCGTTCTACCTATGCATACTCTAATGATATGACAGGTGACGGTGCTTCTTCAGATATCCTTTATATTCCAAACAGTGCAAGTGAACTTGCATTCATTGATGTTGCAGGTAAGATGACAGCAGCAGAACAGACCGCAAAATTCCAACAGTATATTGATAACACGCCATATCTAAAAGCGAGAAAAGGACAGTATGCAGAGAGATTTGGCACTGTTAACCCTTGGAGAAATCGTTGGGATGTTAAAGTTATTCAGGATGTATTTGCAAAATTCGGTTCAGACAGGAAGTATACACTTCAGTTAAGTCTGGACATAGTAAATGCTGCAAACCTGCTTAACAAAGATTGGGGAGCATTCTCAAGAAATGGTTTGGCAAACAGTTGGGATGTAATTATGCCTTTGACATATAGAGGTGTTAACCACCTTGGTGCACCAACCTATACTCTTAACGCAACAGATATTGCAAACTTCGATTCTAAAAACAAAATGATCAAATCTGTTACTACAGGAAGTACTTGGGGAATGTTATTAGGAGTTAGATTGCTATTCTAATTTTCTAGAAAACAATTTCAGAGGAGGCTGTCTAGAAGTAGGCAGCCTCTTTTTTTTGTATGTTGTCAATAACAACGGATATCGGAGTCAGCAAAGGAAAACATTGGCTCCCGAATAGGGACGGGACCCGCCGCAGGTGGGGAGGATTTTCCGTGCTGACACCGATATCAGTTATTGACAACTCAAAAAGAGAACAACAAAATTATTTTAAGTCACCTTCTCTTTTATAAAAATATATAGTATATTTGAATACAATTGGGCATAAAAAGCAGGTAAATAATTAATTTCGGGCAGCAAGCAGTGGATTACAAAAATGTAGGTAGGGGAGAGAAGGGGAGTGCTGCAGAGGATCTCGCTCTGGATTTTCTTTTAAAGAGAGGGTTGGTGCTTCTTGGAAGAAACTGGAGAGTAGGCCATAAAGAGCTGGATATTTTGATGATGAGCACAAATGCATCAACCGGCGAGAATAGATTGCACGTTGTTGAGGTGAGGTCACTTTCGGAGCCAAACTTGCAACTGCCCTTTGAAACGGTTGACATTAAGAAACAACGGGCAGTTATATCTGCAGCATCTGCCTACATATACAGAAACGGAATAATGTGCGAAACTCAGTTTGACATTGTGTCGGTTTTGTTTGAAAATGATGGCAATATAAGGATAGATTATCTACCCGAAGCCTTCAATCCAAAATGGTAAAGAACTAATATTATTGCATATGGCAAACAATCATTACTGTATTATTATGGCCGGGGGTCCGGGAACCCGCTTCTGGCCGGTGAGCAGGAGTCAGAAACCGAAACAGTTTCTAGACATTCTTGGTACAGGAAAAACCTTCATTCAGCAGACTTTTGAGAGGTTCGCCAAGATAATTCCTCCCGAGAATATTCTGGTGGTAACCTCGCACCTCTATAAAGATCTCGTGATGGAACAGCTGCCTCAAATTCTGCCGGAGCACGTGCTTTTAGAGCCCTACAGGAGAAATACCGCACCTTGTATGGCATATGCAACATATAAGTTGTTAAAGAAAAACCCCAACGCATCTGTAGTGGTTACTCCGGGAGACCACCTTATCTTTAACGATGATGTATTTACTCAGACTATTGACAATGCTCTCAAGTTTACAGATAAAAATGATGTTCTTATAACTCTGGGAATAAAGCCATACAGGGCAGAGACCGCCTATGGATATATTCAGGCTAACAAAACAGTGCATATTAGTATAAACGGAAATGTGGCATATAATGTAAAGACCTTTACCGAAAAACCCACAGCCGATTTGGCGGAGGTATTTGTGAACAGTGGGGAGTTTTTATGGAACTCAGGTATGTTTATAGCAAATCTTAAGACTCTTGTGACAGAGTTGGAGTCTCATCAGCCAGATATTGCACTTCTTTTTGGAGAGGGAGAAAATCTCTACTACACACCGGCAGAGGGGCCCTTTATTAATAAGGTGTATGAGGAGTGTAAAAGTATATCCATAGACTACGGGATAATGGAGAAGACAGAGAAAGCAATAGTATATCCTGTCTCATTTGGTTGGTCAGATATCGGAACCTGGGAGTCGTTATATAGTTTGAATAAGAGAGATGAAGAGGGAAATTTTTTAAGGGTTCCTGAGAAGTTCCTGAAAAATGTTACAAACTCGATTATTTTTTCGGAGGGCGATAAAAAGGTGGTTGTTGCAGCAAATCTGGATAATTTTATGATAATTAATACAGAAGACCTGCTGTTAATCTGCCCGAGAGATGAGTCTGTAATCAAGAGTATCTTTACAGACCTGCCGCTATCGAATTTGGGCAAGTATCAATAATATAAATATATTTTATGACGGGAAAATTGGTAACTATTGATGTAAAATCTGAGATTGGAAAACTGGAGGCGGTTTTACTTCATACACCTGGTGCTGAGGTAGAGAATATGACCCCTAGAAATGCGCAACGTGCTCTCTACAGCGATATTTTAAACTTATCAATTGCTCAAAAAGAGTACGAGCAGGTTTCGGGAGTGATAAATATGTTTTCAAAAACATATCAGATAAAAGATCTGTTGGTAAAACTATTGGATAACCACACAGAGAGAGAGGCATTGATAGGTAAGATTTGTGTAAGCGAAGGGGTAACAGACTATTTTGAAGATCTGATGGATATGTCCTCTAAGGGGCTGGCTCAGGTGCTTATTGAGGGGTTACCGGCAAAGATAAACACCCTCTCTGCTTTTCTCAAAGACGACTATTACGCACTTCCGCCACTATACAACTACTACTTTACTCGAGATGCATCCGTTACCATCGGTAACAGGATTCTAATCTGCAAAATGGCTAGCAGTGTGAGGATGCGGGAGTCATTAATAAACGAGGCTATTTTCCGCAAAAAGAGGGTCTTTGACTGCGAGCTGATTAACTCTCACGACTTCCAGCCTGGCAATAACGACATATATATGGAGGGGGGCGATATACTTATAGCCAGGGAGGATATTCTTCTGGTGGGGAACGGCCCGAGAACCAGCAGTCAGGGGATAGATATGCTCATCAACAGACTCTGCCGCACGGGATGCAAAGAGAGAATGCACGTAGTGGTACAGCAGCTGCCCGAAACTCCAGAGTCATTTATCCACCTGGATATGGCATTCACCCTGTTGGATACCCATACAGCGATGGTTTTTGAACCACTTATCCTGGGGGAAAACCAGTACCAGACAGTTCACATAACCATAGACAATGGTAAGGTATCCAAAATAAAATCGGTATCCAACATCCCTTCAATCCTTAAAAAACTGGGTATGGAGGTGGAGCCTATTATCTGCGGAGGGAGTGCAGATGAGTGGAACCAGGAGAGGGAGCAGTGGCATAGCGGAGCAAACTTTTTTGCTCTGGAGCCGGGAAAGGTACTCTCTTACGCTAGAAATGTGCACACACTAAACGAGCTCAATAAAAACGGCTTCGATATTTTCACAGCCTGGGATGTGATAAACGGGAAGAGCGACGTGAAAAAGAGCAAACAGTGTGTAATCACAATAGATGGATCTGAGTTGCCTCGTGGTGGCGGCGGGCCAAGGTGTATGACAATGCCTCTGAGACGTGCCCCGGTAAAGTGGTAAATTTCCAGAGACCTTATAAATTTCCGGACACCCAATAAGTTGACAAATCTCCAATAAAAATTATATGAAAAAAGTGCTATCTCTGCTATCTATGTTGCTCATTTGTGTTGCAACATATGCCAACGGCGTGGTATTCGCCTCAAGACCATCTCTCTCACCCAATGGTGAAACCATCTACTTCTCCTACGGTGGAGATATCTATGCGGTTCCCACATCGGGGGGAGTTGCCCTCAAGGTTGTCTCAATGGGTGGAAACGAATCGAGTCCAAAAGCATCTCCAGACGGCAAATATCTGGCCTTCTCATCAAACGACCAGGGTAACAACAATCTCTATATTGTGCCTGTTGCAGGTGGCGAGATAAAACAACTCACGTTTCACGATGCATCTGATGTCCCGGTGGGGTGGTGCCCTCAATCTAAGAACATCTACTTCGAGTCCAACAGATATAACACAATAAGTACATACTCTGTATCAGTTGAGGGAGGTACCCCTGTAAGGCTCTTTTCGCACTACTTCAATACAATAGCAAACCTGACCCAAAACCCTGTAACCGGAGAGTTCTATTTTAATGAATCTAGTGAGAGTTATCGCTTTGCAACCAGAAAGGGCTACAGAGGAGATCACAACCCGGATATCAAATCCTGGAACCCGCTCACAAAAGAGTACAAAGAGCTTACAGATTACAGAGGAAAAGATATCTGGCCAATGGTGGATGCCCGCGGCAACCTCTACTATGTATCGGACGAGAAAAACGGTGAGGCTAATATTGTAAGACATAGCGACAACAAGTATCTAACCATTTTTAAAGAGTCGCTGCAATATCCATCCATCAGTTTTGACGGAACTAAGATTGTCTTTATCAAGGGCTACAGAATAAATGTGCTTGACATTAAGTCGGGTAAAACTTCGTTACCCGATATTGAGCTTGCAGATAACAGAATCACCAACAAAAGTTCGATTCCGCTTGGCAGGCCGCAGAGTTACTCTCCATCTCCGGACGGTAAGAAGCTGGCTTTCTCATTCCGGGGTCTGCTTTTTGTGTCAGATATAAAAGGAAGTTTCATTAAACAGCTGCCAACCCCTCAAACTGAGAGGGTAGATGAGGTGCTTTGGTCTTCGGACAGTAAGAGTCTCTACTACACCAGAACCAACGGCGGATGGACCGGAATCTACACACAAAAGGCAGATCTCTCCCAGGGTGAGTCTGCTGTATACACTCCGGAGTCGTCATTAAGGTCAATGACACCATCTGCAAAGAGTGATAAAATTGCATTTTTAAACGGTGGCAAATCTGTAATGCTGCTGGATATCTCAACTAACAAGGTAACTGAGCTCTCAAGGCACGAGTTCTGGGCGTTCCAGGGGTATGGGCTGAGCTTCTCTCACGACGGAAAATACTTGACCTACACTGCGGTGAACCTTTTTGAGAGAGATGTATTCATCTACGATTTTAACGCAGCCAAGAACATCAATATCACAAAATCTGCAAACTTTGAAAACGATCCAATCTTTTCGCCGGACGGTAAATATCTATATCTGCTCTCCAACCGTCTTAATGCCTCATTCCCGCGGGGTGCCTCCACTCAGCTTTACAAGGTTGAGCTGGATAAAGTGGTGGCTCCGTTTGAGGCAGATGAGTATGACAAGCTTTTTGGGGCTAAAGGGGCAAAAAGGGACTCCTCGGTAGTGCTGCTTCTGGAGAATATCCAGAGAAGGTACCGGAGTGTTGTAGGCAGAGGCGAGCAAAATACTCCGTTTATAGTCTCCAGGGGGGAGAAGAGTTACTTGCTTTTTAACTCAAATCACGAAGGCGATTGGGCTTGCTATGCTCAGGAGCTTAAGGAGTGGGATCAGAAGCCTGCCCAGAAGCTTAAAGGGGTAGGGAGCGTATCCTCTTTCAGGAGCACAGCGAAAGAGCTCTTTGCAATGGACAGGGAGTCTCTATATAAAATAGACCCGGCAGGGGCAGCGGCAACCAAGATAGAGCTCAAACACACTTTTGATAAGAGCAATATGGACGAGTACCGGCAGATGTTCTTTGAGGTTTGGGCCTCACTGGAGCAGAACTTCTACGATGTAAAATATCACGGAGTAGATTGGCGGGCGAAGAGAGATTACTACCTCACCTTCCTGCCCTATGTTAACAGCAGAGATAACCTTAGGACCCTTTTGAACGATATGCTCAACGAGCTTAACTCTTCGCATATGGGCTTCAGTTCGGCCGGCAAAGAGGAGGAGACTTTAACAAGGTATGTCACTGTCTCAACGGGGCTAATCTTCTCCAACGAGCAGCCATACACTCTTGTCAGAGTTTTATCGGGCTCCCGTGCTGATTATTCGGGCAACCCGCTTATGGGTGGAGACCGGCTTGTGGCAGTTAATGGCATAAGGGTTAATGAGCAGTTTAACAGGGAGTTCTATTTTACATCTGCAACCCTTCCAAAGGAGATGGTTTTGAAATTTGCAAGAGCGGGAGTTGAGTTTGATGTTAAGCTTCACACTATGGGCACCTCAGATTTGAGATCACTCCTCTACGCAGAGTGGGAGGATTGGAACAGGGCCAAAGTTACATCAATGAGTAAGGGCAAAATTGCCTATGTTCATATGAGAGATATGTCACCGGAGTCTCTGGAGAGGTTTATTATAGAGATGAACACAGATGCTGTTCATAAAGAGGCTCTTATTCTGGATCTTCGGTTCAATAACGGTGGCAATGTCCACAGAGAGGTGATAGACTTCCTTAACCAGAGAGAGCACTTCCGCTGGAGCCACCGCGACAACCCCAAAATTTCTCACCCTAATGTGATTCCGGCAAACAGGCCATTAGTCGTTCTGATAAACGAAAGGAGCCTGAGCGATGCAGAGGTTACCTCAAACGGCATAAAGGTGCTCAAGATGGCAAAACTCATAGGTACAGAGACCTACCGCTGGATAATCTTCACCTCCGGTGCCCGCCTGGTAGATGGCTCCTCTGTGAGACTCCCTGCCTGGGGATGCTACACCCTGGATGGCAAAGACCTCGAATTCGAGGGGGTTGCACCCGACATCTACATCCGCAACACCTTCAAAGACAGGCTCGAATCAAAAGACCCCCAACTCGAGAAAGCTATTGAAGAGCTGCTCGCGGGGTTATAAAAACCTTCTCGCAACGGGCAAGTCCACTCTCATCCGCTCGCAGGCTCGCTCCTGACCACTACGAAGTTTTTCGCGGGGTTAGTTTAATAGAAATTATTACCTTTGCGGGCTGGGAGTTACCGGGAATTAAGATCTGCCCATATAGTAAATATTAAGAGATGAAAGAGAAAATAGAGAGGCTGCTTGCCGAAATTGAGGAGCTAAAAGCTCAAAAAGAGCAGGAAATTGAGGAGATTAGAGTAAAATTGTTGGGCAAAAAGGGCTCTGTAACTCAGCTTTTTGATGAGTTTCGGGATGTTCTTCCTGAGCAGAAGCGTGAATTGGGGCAGGTTTTGAACAAGCTCAAAGTTGCTGCAAACCAAAAGATTGAAGAGCTAAAATCTTTTTTGGAGGAGAACCAACAGCCGGTAGAGTCAAAATATGACCTCACAAAGCCGGGCGACCTTGTTGAGCTTGGCGGCAGACACCCTATATCCATTACCAGAGACGAGATTCTTTCAATTTTCAATAAGTTCGGCTATGTTCTTGCAGAGGGGCCGGAGATTGAAGATGACTGGCACGTATTTGGGGCGCTTAACTTCCCGCCCGAACACCCTGCCAGAGATATGCAGGATACCTTTTTTATCTCCGGCGGCGACAACCCTGTCCTTTTGCGCACACACACCAGTTCGGTTCAGGTGAGAGCAATGGAGAAGATGAAGCTCCCCATCAGAATAGTATGCCCGGGAAGGGTTTTCCGCAACGAAGCGATATCTGCACGTGCCCACTGCATCTTCCACCAGGTGGAGGGTCTCTATATAGATACAAAGGTCTCATTTGCAGATCTTAAACAGGCGGTCCTGCTTTTCGTTCGCGAAATGTTTGGCGAAGATGCTCAGATTCGCCTTCGCCCATCTTACTTCCCTTTCACAGAGCCAAGCGCCGAGGTGGATGTAAGTTGTAACATCTGCAAAGGTAAAGGGTGCAATATCTGCAAAGGAACCGGTTGGCTCGAGATTATGGGCTGCGGAATGGTTGACCCCAATGTGCTGGAAGCAAACGGCATCGACAGCAAAGTTTATACCGGCTTCGCTTTCGGAATGGGCATAGAGCGCATCGCAATGCTAAAGTGGCAGGTGAAAGACCTTCGCCACTATTTCGAAAACGACATCCGATTCCTTAAAGAGTTTGAGACAGTTATCTAGAATATTGACAACACTGCTTTGGATCGGATTTTTTTAAAACGTTTTTGATGTAAATTTTGGAGCTTGTAAAATTTTTATTACTTTTGCAGTCCCAAATGCGGAAATAGCTCAGTTGGTAGAGCATAACCTTGCCAAGGTTAGGGTCGCGAGTTCGAGTCTCGTTTTCCGCTCTTCAAAATACCTCTCCGCTCAATGGAGAGGTATTTTTGGATTAAGTTGATTGAAATGCTCGGGTGGTGGAATAGGTAGACACGCAGGACTTAAAATCCTGTGGGCAGAAATGCCCGTACGGGTTCGATTCCCGTCCCGAGTACTTTTTCAACTGCCAGTCTTTTGTGAAACAATTTGTATATCAAATAGATAGAAAACGGCATTGTTCTAAATATCAAAATCTTGATTTTTAGCAACCTCAACAACAGTGAGTTACACAAAACACTAACAGATCAAAATTCGTTTAACCTCTTCATAGCTTTCGTGCATAAGCGAGGCAATGTGCCAATAGGATGCACCAGTCTCCTTTCTAAGCTTGAAAATCAACGAATTGCGTTCTGGCTTGGTCAATTCGAAAATGGTTTTTCCACATAAGTTGGAATTCAGGTACTCCATAATATTTATATAAGATTCTTTTGGCCATAAATCCTTTCCTCTTTTTCTAATTTTATCAATATCTGCATTATAACCATTTAATGACCTTTCAAATTCTTCTTTCGACTCAAAAATTGACTCAATAAATGCAGAGTCAACTTGAATTATATTTTGAAGTGAATTGTTTATGTTAAAATAGCTGAGAAATGAACTCCATTTGTAATCTTTGGGAGCTTTGCAGATATTGGCTCTTAGGGGATTGCTCACAATATACATTATACTTTCAAGGATATCTTTATCTGAATACTTTTGTGCGCTCCCAAAAGGGGTTTTAAAAAGTTTATCAGATAATCCATTTTTCCTATTGTACCAATGAACAAATCCCACAAGGAGTGAATTCATAAATTTTGTAAGGTGTTCTGTAATAAGTATAAAATGAACGTGATTGTCCATTATTACGTAAGCCAGAATTCTGCTTCCATATTTGACCGAAGTTGAATTGCATCTCTTTAAGAATTCAACTCTTTCGGAATCATCATAGAAAACGGTTTTCTTTCCGTTACCCCTTAGGTAAATATGAAAACAACCAGATTGAATACGTTTTTTGCTTTGTGGGTCTTTCTTTGATTTAATCTTTCCCTTCTTTCCCATATGTCTAATTATTAAAATTTATAGATTCTCTATACAATTTATGCTATAATGATCAAATTTATTTTCTTTATAGACTTCCTAACCAGCCGGATTACACATAATCTATAAACTCAAGACAAAATCCGGGTTATTGCAAAAATATATACGGTTCAATGAGAAAGAGGTTGGGATTAAGTAAATATTAATTAAAATCAGATATTTCAATCGAAAAAGTTTAACTTTGCAACTGCCAGAGTTTTGTGAAAACATCTGGCAAAGAGGGTGTTAAAAATCAAGAAATTGAAATATTGTATTTTTTGATTTTTCAACCATCAGATATTTAATTAGTTACTCAAAAGACTAGCAGTTATGTCCCTAAAAGAGATCTTCAGCGCCTTTATCGTAATGTTCGCAGTAATTGATATACTGGGTTCGGTGCCAATTATTGTAGGGCTAAAGGAGAAGAAAAAGAGCTATAGTGCTATAAATGCATCACTTATATCGTTTGGAATATTGCTGGCGTTCCTTTTTGTGGGGCAGGCGATGCTTGGGCTATTTGGAGTGGATATCTCATCTTTTGCCGTTGCGGGTGCTTTGGTGCTGCTGGTGCTGGCCATTGAGATGATATTTGGAATTCAGATATTTAAAGACGATGGTCCAACAGAATCTGCAACCATTGTCCCTATTGTTTTCCCGCTTGTTGCCGGTGCCGCCTCATTTACAACCCTGCTTTCGCTGAGGGCAGAGTATGAACTCATTAATATTATTATTGCGCTCTTTTTGAATATTGTTGTTGTCTTTTTTGTCTTGAACAACATAGATTATATTTCGAGGAAGATTGGGAAGGGGGGTATATACGTAATGAGAAAATTCTTCGGAATCATTCTACTGGCAATTGCCGTCAAACTCATTACCTCTAACCTAAACTCCCTACTAACCTAATCTCCCTGCCAGGAAGCAGAACAAAGAAGTTAATCTTGCAGGCAGATGCATTACCTTTTATTTGATAGCTCACAGGTAGCAGAACAAAGAAGTTAATCTTGCAGGCAGATGCCTCGCTTGGATGTGAAATAGCCACAATCAAAAAAGAGCGGGAAGAGTGTTCATATCTTGTTAATATATTCGCCTGAGCTATTGCAATTATAACTTTTTATTGTATCTTTGCAGCCCGCATTTTTTGTGTGGGTAGTATTAATTATTTAAAAAACACCAAATTAAAAACCAATGCCTGGATTAATTGGAAAGAAAGTCGGAATGACTTCTGTTTTTGGTGCCGATGGAAAAAATATTCCATGCACCGTTATTGAGGCTGGTCCGTGTGTTGTTACGCAAGTACGTACAGAAGAGAAAGATGGTTATGCCGCTGTACA
>JAUYTH010000248.1 GCA_030695165.1 Bacteroidales bacterium | reverse complement strand
TCTCTGAGTTTGTCTCTGTCAAAAACAGGTGCAGTTATTATTGAATCAATTAATCTCTGACTATCGTAATTTCCAAACTCCACTCCCAAGGTAAATACCCCATTTTCATACAATTTAGGGATTAAATTTAAAATCAACTCGACATCATGTTTAATTCTGTGGTATTCCCCAATGAAAACATAATCGTGGTCTTTAAACTTGCTTAAAACATACTCTTCTGGTGTTTTCCAATTATTTTTCAAGTACTTATGAAGTTCATTGTAATCTTGGGAATAAATCTGATTTATTGAAATAAGTAAAAATAGAAAAAACATAATCCTTTTCATCTTTTGCTCTTTTATTATGGTTGCTAACTTGTTTATATATGCAACAAAGTGCATTCAAGGTCACTTTATCTGCCAAATGTTTGGAGAGATTATTTGGAAAATAAGTTGCCAATCTAACCTATAGCTTGCTCTATGTAGTATTGTAATATTTCATCTTTATAATCATCAGTTTTACTGATTCTTAAGTTGAGGGTTTTGTTCCCTGTTCCCTCTAGCAAAGAAAATTTATCTTCAAACTTTTTTCCTTCAGCAAAAGAGAAGGTAATTCCCTTTTTGGTAGGACTTAAAGTTATTATGATTTTATTGTGTCTATATACTGGGACACCGTAATACTTATCGGTCCCGCCACGCATCTCCTCTTTCAGATTAGGGTATTTATTCTTTACGAGAGTTCTAAACCTTTCAACAATAGGTTGATATTCAGGCAAAACCTTTGATTCAATAAATAATTGAATGGGTGTTTTCATCAATAAACCATAATTTTCATTGTAATAATAATCAAAAGGGCGGGAGCTAAAAATCGAAGGTAAAATCGGAATTCCTTACGAGCTCTTCGAAACGGTAGCGGTCGAAGCGGTATATTTTTGCCGGCTTATGTTTTACGCCGCTCACCACTTCGCCGGTGTCAATAAGGATTCCGGTGTTTTTCTTTAGCTCTTTTCGTGGTAGATTGTAGAGAGAAAAATTTTCCATTAAATTATTAACTTCCATCTTAAATTCGATGGAATTTGCAGATACTCCTACCATCTTTTTATGGAAATTACCGCGATCGAATCTCTTGTCCAGGATGCTTTCATATACCGTTTGGAGTTGTTTAATGGTAAAGCGCTCATCCATCAGCTCAAATGCGATAGGGTAGTGGCGAATCTCCTGCCTTAGCTTCTCTATGGCTGTGTCGATGATTATTTGATGGTCGAACGCCAGAAACTTAACACTAACAACATCTTCAAGGTTGAACCACCTGGCATCTGCAGCATCATCTCCGGCGGTAATTACTATACTGTTAAATAGGGTAGGGTTTATAAGGGCGTAGTAGGCTACAGATACCACTCTTCCGCGCGGGTCTCTGTTGAGTGAAGAGAAAGTCTGGATCTGCCTCATAAATACTCCCGATACCCCTGTCTCCTCCTTTAACTCTC
>JAUYTH010000226.1 GCA_030695165.1 Bacteroidales bacterium | reverse complement strand
ACCAACAGAGATTCGTTGCCATTGGTGAAATTGGGCTGGACGGATATTGGTCTAAGGAGCATTTTTCTGAGCAGATAACAGTTTTTGAAGAGCAGCTAAGGCTTGCAGCTAAAAGAGAGCTTCCGGTAATTATTCACTCCAGGGATGCTACAGAGGAGATATTCAAAGTTCTTGAAAGAAACTCCAGCCTTTCGCTCAGGGGTGTATTTCACGCTTTTTCCGGAAGCTATGAAACTTATAAGCGAATCCTCAGGGTTGGTAATTTTAAAATTGGAGTCGGTGGTGTTGTTACCTATAAAAACAGCAACCTCCCGGCTGTTCTTGAAAAAGCTGCCATCGAGAGTATAATTCTGGAGACCGACGCCCCTTGGCTGACACCTGTACCATACAGGGGTAAGAGAAACCAACCGGCTTATGTAAAAATTATTGCCGAAAGGGTAGCAGAGATCAAAGGGTGCTCTTATGATGAAATCTGTTCTGTCACCTCATCAAATGCCTATAGTATTTTTAATTTCAGATAAATGTGAACTATTAAAAAAAAATATGCTGTAATGAAATCTAAAATTTTGCTCATATACACCGGAGGCACCATAGGGATGAAACAAGATCCTGATACAATGACTTTGGTTCCATTCAACTTCACTCAAATTCTGGATGAGGTTCCCGAACTTAAAAAGATAGTTCATAAAATTGACATCTTCTCTTTTGATCCACCAATCGACTCCTCGGAAATAGAGGTGCAAATTTGGGTTGATATCGCAAATCTAATCAAGGAGAGTTACAGTATTTACGATGGATTTGTAGTTTTACACGGCACCGATACTATGTCCTACTCGGCATCTGCATTGAGTTTTATGTTCGAAAATCTGGGCAAACCGGTAATATTTACAGGCAGCCAGTTGCCTATAGGGATGCTGCGTACCGACGGCAAAGAGAATCTGATCTCCTCTATCGAGATTGCAGCAGCAAAAGATTCACTGGGGAGGGCAATTGTTCCTGAGGTGTGTGTCTATTTTGAAAGTCAGCTTTACCGGGGTAACAGAACAACAAAGTACAATGCAGAGAATTTTCGTGCCTTTCGCTCTGCAAACTACCCGTGTCTTGCGGAGGCCGGAATACACATAAAGTATAATACTCCGTTTATAAACTACCCTTCGTTGTATCAAGATGAGCTCCGGGTAAACTCGGTTATGGATACCAATGTTGCAATTTTTAAGATACACCCCGGTATTTCCGTTGCAGTAACTGATAGCTTTTTAAAAATTAAGAATTTAAGGGCAGTCATTCTGGAAACCTACGGATCCGGGAACGCTCCTACCAAAAGCTGGTTTATAGATATGTTGCGTGACGCAATAGAGAGAGGTATAATAATCCTTAATGTATCACAGTGTCTTGCCGGCAGTGTAGATATGGAGGCATACTCTACCGGTATACTGCTCAAAAAAATTGGAGTTGTCTCCGGGTATGATTCAACTACAGAGGCTGCAGTAGCAAAATTATTTTTTTTATTGGGTCAACATAATGATGTACATATAATTAAAGAGCTTTTACAAAAAAACTTAAGAGGAGAAATTTCAATCAATTAGTGTTTATTTAAAATTTCTTTATAAATTGCACGACAATTGACTTTTGTCTGAAAACAGATAACTATTTAAAATACATTGTTTAATACTTTAATCATTCAAAAATTTATGAAAAAATTTTTCATGTTTTTGGCAGTAATTGGCTTTATTACCATTTCTGCACAGTATGCTGCTGCTCAAACACCGGATCCAACTAAAGATCAGACAGTACAACAGGAAATCCCTATCCATCAACAGCTTAAAACCAAATTCATCGAGGGTGGTGCAGGTTTTATGGCTACAGTTCTTTTGTGTCTTATCTTTGGTCTTGCAATTGCTATTGAGAGAATTATCTATCTTAATATGGCATCAACCAATACAGACAAGCTCCTTAAGAGCATCGAAGAGGCTTATGCAACCGGAGGAATTGAGGCAGCTAAAGAGATTTGCCGTAATACCAGAGGTCCTGTAGCAAGTATTTTCTACCAAGGTCTTTCTCGCGTAGACGAAGGAATCGATGTGGTTGAGAAATCGGTAGTTTCATACGGTTCGATTCAGATGAGTCAGTTAGAGAACGGTCTATCCTGGATCCAGCTCTTTATCTCAATTGCTCCTATGTTAGGTTTCCTTGGAACTGTTATCGGTATGATCGGTGCATTTGATGCAATCCAGGCGGCAGGAGATATCTCTCCAAACATCGTTGCCGGTGGTATCAAAGTGGCCCTTATCACAACCGTTGCCGGTCTTATCGTAGCGATCATTCTTCAGATTTTCTACAACTACCTTGTTTCAAAAATTGATTCAATCGTTGTAACAATGGAAGACGCATCTATCTCGCTTATCGATATTTTGGTAAAGGCTAAAAAATAAACGAATTATGTCAAAATTCATAAAATATTTATCTTATATACTACTAGGATTGGCAGTGGTAATTACCATAGCCTTCTTCACCAATAAAGAGGGTATGATCGATACATTTCTCGGTTATGCATATCTTCTTTTAGGTGTTGCTCTTGTATTAGCTTTGGGGCTTCCGCTTCTGCAGATGATTAGCAATCCTAAATCATTGAAGAAGGTGCTCTACAGTCTTATACTTGTTGTAGTGGTTGTAGGTCTTGCTTATCTCCTTGCATCAGGTGATCCTCTTGCAACAACTTTAGACAAGGAGCCTACTGCTTCAACCCTAAAAATAACAGATACAGGTCTTATAATAACCTACCTTCTGTTCGCTGCTTCTGTAACTGCAATAATTGCAGGTGGCATAATTAATTTGGTTAAAAACCGATAATACAAATTTTATATGGCAAGACCAGTACAGGAAATCAACGCAGGGTCGATGGCCGATATAGCCTTCTTGCTTCTTATATTCTTTTTAATGGTGACAACCATGGATGTAGAGGCAGGTTTGCAACGTCGTCTTCCGCCTATGCCGGATGAGAATCAAAAGCAGGATGATGTCCAGATCAACCGTAGAAATATCTTGGTTGTTCGTATTAACAGCTTAGATGTTCTTTTGGCCGGGGGTCAGATTATGGATGTTTCCCTTCTTAAAGATAAGGCAAAGGAGTTTCTTACAAACCCTGCAAATGTTGAGACTCTTCCAGACAGGAAGGATAAAATGATTGAGGGTTTTGGTAATTTTGCTGTATCCGAAGGGGTTATTTCGCTTCAAAACGACCGTGGTACAAGTTATAATGCTTACATAGAGGTTCAGAATGAGCTTGTAAAGGCAGTTAACGAAATTCGGGATGAATTTGCAATGAAAAACTTCGGCAAAGTATATATTGCCCTTGACGAGGACAAACAAAGAATCGTAAGGGAGGCTATACCGCAGAATATTTCAGAGGCTGACCCTAAGGAGACAGGTAAAAAATGATAATAAAAGGGAAGTAATATGGCAAAATTTTCAAAACACGGGAAAAAAAGTGTACCTGCATTAAGCACGGCATCACTCCCCGATATTGTCTTTATGATTCTATTTTTCTTTATGGTATCTACCAGTATGCGTCAGACAGACAGACTGGTTATCGTAAAGGTACCTGAGGCTACCGAAATCGCTAAACTAGAGAGGAAAGACCTTGCTGCATACATATTTGTCGGAACACCTGTTGCAAACAGACAAGCACAGGTTGGTACAGATGCTCGTATTCAGCTTAACGATTCGTTCAAAACAGTTGCTGACATCAGAGACTTCATCGCTGCAGAGCGTGAGACAAAAAGTGAAGTTGACCGTCAGTTTATGACAGTATCTATTAAGGCAGACGTTAGTGTCCGGATGGGTATTATTACAGATATCAAACAGGAGCTAAGAAGAACATCCGCCCTGAAGATAATGTACAATGCCAGAAGAGCAGAGGCTGTCAATAACTAATCTTTAATAACTATTCAGGAATAGGGTGACTTCATTAAACAGAAGTACACCCTTTCTTGTTTATAGAAGTAGTAATAACTAAATAGAGTAAAGAGATGAAGAAAAGTTTTTTAACATTATTAGTAATCCTTATAGCAATCCCTTATATGATTACTGCTCAGGAGAGAACAAGAGT
>JAUYTH010000220.1 GCA_030695165.1 Bacteroidales bacterium | reverse complement strand
TAGCTCAACATTCGTAGCAGACCGACAACGATATTGTGGGCAGTTTCTGGTGAAAAAGAGAAAAGTATTGGTTTTAAAAATCTGAACATCTCGCCGGATAATTTGGAGCAAATATAATAATAATTATACTAACTACTCCTTGCCAGGATGGTATTCAACAAATGAGTTGTCTGAGTAGATCATAATTATCTTTCTGAGACTTCTTTTTTCCTGATCAGATCTATCGATTGATTGATTTATTGAATTCTCATAGAGTTGAGATGTCCCTAAACTACTATTAATCTCTTTAACTTCAGGAGATAAAGAAGGATTTCTAAGAGTGACCTCCTCAATGTTTTTTTCGATATTAGCGAATAGAGTACTTGATACGGAGGTGTCGTGAGAAGGGGAGCTCTCTTTGTAGACTTTTCCTTTGCCTGTAATGAGCCAATCTGCATTAAGTGAAGGAAACTTAGTAAGCAACTTTTGTATAAGGTCAAAGCCGGGCTTATTCCTTCCGGACAAAATATGAGAGAGACCAGATCTCTGTATGCCCAGTATGTCTGCCAAACGGGCCGGAGTTAGCTGCTCTAGGTCCAAAAAACGCTGTAAACGGTCTTTCATAATTGTAAACAGTTAGTGATACAAATGTAAGCAATAAATTGTTTACATATGTAATACTGATATAAATTACATTTGTAAATTATATAATAGTGAATGTATCAAGAATAGATTAGCTAGTAAGGGATTTCATATAGTACTATACTTATTATTTCTTATATTAAGCAATAATTAAGGTATATTTGTTTTAACTACTGGTTATCTAATAGTTATGCTATATATTATCTCTATTTAACAACTTATAAGGGCTATTACAGTTAATTTCGTATAGAATTAGCTATAATTCACTTGATTTAAATATTATAATATACTGGTTATCTATACATTATATATGTATAAGTTACATATATTATAGTTTATTTATGTAACCAATACTCACTCCCTTTCTAACCATTAAATCTTTACTTATGGTTACATATGTAGTAATACTTGACCATATTTGTAATTAACATCTGTAAACAAATCAATAGATATAAACTATTTTATTCCTACCATATATTTATATAGTTTTGCACAAAATAATTGATTGTGGAGCCTGAAATTAGAATTGAGGATTATAACTATAATCTCACGGATGACAAAATTGCAAAATACCCTCTTGAGTGCAGAGATGCCTCCAGGATTTTAATATTTAGAGATAATTCGATTTCAGAATCCAAATTTGCAAATCTCACGGGGTTATTACCTGAAAAATCTCTTCTTATATTCAACAACACCAGAGTCGTCCCCGCAAGATTGATCTTTCGTAAAGAGACAGGTGCTTTTATTGAGATATTCTGTTTAGAGCCCTATACTCCCACTGAATACAACCGCTCTTTTTCCTCAACCTCATCTTGTAGTTGGAAAGCTGTAGTTGGTAATGCCAAAAGATGGAAATCCGGTGAAATACGCTTTGATTCCTGTTCAGATTTGCTTTTATCAGAAATCGACTTAAGAGCAACCGTTGAGGATAAGATAGATGACAAATTTATTATTAACTTCAGATGGTCTCTTGAGATTCCTTTTTCTCAGGTTATGGAGTTGTGTGGTAAAGTACCTATCCCTCCCTATTTACACAGGGAATCAAAAGATAGTGACAGAGAGAGATATCAAACACTTTACGCCAAGGAGAGGGGTTCTGTTGCCGCTCCAACTGCAGGGCTGCACTTTACTGAAAGACTACTTGAAGATATCGATAACAGCACTATAGAGAGGGGGGAAATTTGCCTTCACGTTGGAGCAGGAACCTTTATTCCGGTAAAAAGTAGACTAATTATAGATCATAAAATGCACTCCGAGCCTTTCTCTATTGAAATAGCTCTTTTAAGAAAGATATTAATCAAACTTGAGAATCAAGAGAAGATTGTTGCTGTTGGTACAACAACTGTCCGAACACTTGAGAGTCTCTATTATCTTGGGGTTCAATGTAAGGAAAAAGGGTTTCCCAACGATGTATCACAATGGGAACCCTATAATCAGGACTTAATCTACTCTGTTAAGGAGTCTATAATGGCTTTAATAAACTGGATGGAGAGTGAGAATATAGATGTACTGGAGAGAAGGACAGAGATAATAATTGTTCCAGGATACAACTTTAAACTTTCAGACGTGCTGATTACTAATTTTCATCAGCCTCAAAGCACTCTTTTACTGCTTATCTCAGCTTTCATTGGAGATAAATGGAGAGCTATGTATGAATATGCTCTCAAAAGTGATTTCAGATTTTTAAGTTATGGAGATAGTTCAATTCTCTTTAGATAAAGGATTGATATCTATATTTATATATTTTAATATCTTATGAGCCCAGCTAGAGAGCATAGGACCTGAATTTTGAAGATTTGGCACAATATTATTTAGCTGCTGCTTTGCAATTGTAATATATCTCTCCTCTTTAGTAATCTCATATAGTGAAATTAGGTTCCCAGCCATTACAGAATTTGCAGAAGGTCTGATAAAATCGATATTCGATTCTCTTTTAAAAGGTACTGTATCAGAGACAAAATCTCTTTCAGATTTGCTGAACATTCCGTTCTCTGGTTTGTAGAACCTCTCCATAACCATATCTGTATATTTTTTTGCAATCATAAGATACTCTATATTAAATCTATTCCTATAGAGTTCAAGCGATGCTTCAATAAAATGTGCGTAATCCGATAAGTAACCAATGAGATAGCTATCCGAACAACAGGTATATCGATATAGCCTTCCGTCACTATTGTCAATGTTATTGAATAGTAAAAATTCAAAGATCTTAGTAGCTTGAATGTACATACTAGGGTCCTGAAGATATATTGATGCAATGGAAAAAGCTGTAGCAGATACTGAATTTGATGCCGTTATAACTCGGGTATCCTTATAATAACCTCTATGCTCTAATCTTCGTTGACGAAGTTGCTCAATATCATTCTCTGTTATATATAAATATGTGTCTGCACCTCTTACCGGAATCTGTTTTTCCATTCGGCTAAGAGTCATATCCATTCCTATTGAAATTGCAATTTCTGAATACCTCTCAGGAAAAATAATTGATAATTCATTGATAGAATAGGAGTAATAAACAGCATCCTCAATTTTTCCCATCAATGTAGTACTGTTTATCAGAGCTCCTTTTTCGTTCAACATCTCGTTAATGATAAAATCATAAGTCATTAATGATGTCTTTTTATATGACTCATTGCCGTAAAGCTTATATGCTGCTGCATATAACATAAGGAAAAGACTATTCTCTTCCAGACTCTTTTCATATAGAGACTTGTTGCAAGAGTAGTCTACAGCCTGGCGGAAGAACCCTCCGTCAATCACGTCAAATAGTGCAGAATATTGCATATGATCCAGAAGCTCCTCCATTTTATCTGAGAATCTCTTATCCGGATATAATCTCAGATATTCAATTATGGTGTAAAGAGCAGCAGGGTTGGGGGTAAAAGGTTTTAATTTATATATAAAATCGGTATCAAACATATTCTTAAACCACATCTGAACATACTTCTCAAGAAGAGGTTTTTCAATGACAGATCCCTTTTCCATATCTGTTATAATGCCGGTATTTATTGCTCTTTTAGATAGCTCCTCCGATAACTGTTTTAGTTGCTCTCTTTTCTCCTTTTTTGCAAGCAGCAGAGAGTTTGCAATTTCAAGAAAATTAACCGGATCACAGTCAGAAAATGCTATCAATGGCCTTCTGTTAGGCATAATAAACATATTCATTGGACCATATGAAAAATCCTGGTTCAAAAATAAAAGGTCAAGCGCTAACAGAAAGGATTCAGGTT
>JAUYTH010000219.1 GCA_030695165.1 Bacteroidales bacterium | reverse complement strand
GACCTGACACCAAAATGTAAAGAGGTATTAAGAAAAATATATTTCGATAGAATGAAATACGCCGAGGTGGCAAAAGAGATGAACCTCTCTTTTCACACAGTAAAATCTCATATGAATATCGCATTCTCTACCATTAAAAAGAGGATGAATAGTTTTCCTTCAATCTTAGTTCTTTTTTAAACGAATTGAAAAATAATGATCCGATGCTAAATGAAGAGTATATAATAGAGCTAATTATTGAATCAAGAGAGAACAGACTTGATCCTATAAAAAAATCAATTCTTGAGGATTGGAGTAACGAAAATCCCGCATTAAGAGAAAAACTGGATAGCGCATTGAATGAGATGGATGAACTGACATCTTTTAAATTCATAAAAAACAGAAAGCCTCATTGGGATACAATATTTTTCAGGAGCAGAAGGAGAAGATTACTGGATATGACAAAAATCGGATTGAAGTATGCTGCTGTTATTCTCCTATTAGTCACAATAGCTGTTTTCATTCAAAATAGTGATAATTTGAGTGTTACTTCAATTACCAGTAAACAGAGAGCAATCTCAGGTAATGATGTTATTATTGAATTTTCTGACGGAACCTCGGAGCTTGCTAATAAAAACATTAATAATCTTGATCAAAATTTTATTATAACAAAAGAGAGCCTGAAACTATCATCATCCAAAGGAAAATCAATCTACCCTATATCTGTCTATACTCCATCGAATAAGATGTATGAGATATTTCTACCGGATGGGAGCAGAGTGTGGATAAACTCCAATAGCTCAATAAATTTTGCATCTAAAGAGAGAAAATACAACAGAGATGTAACCATCGACGGAGAGTGTTTCTTTGATGTTTCAAAGGAGATGGAGAGACCCTTTACGGTAAAAACGAGGCTCTCTAAGGTTACGGTTCTTGGAACAAAATTTAATGTCAATGACAAGGCAGGAGAAGTTGCATCGATCACTCTCGAGTCCGGTTCACTAATGGTAGAGTGTGGAGAACATATTAATAAAATCTCGCCCGGCGAACAACTAAGCTACTCATATGAAAGCAAGACCATAACAATAAAAGAGGTAGATACTCAAATATATACTCTTTGGAAAGATGGCTTTTTTGTATTTGACAATGTTACTCTTAAAGATATTTTAGGAGAGCTATCAGATTGGTATGGTGTAAACTATTCTATAGATGATTTTAATCTCCAAAACAGGAAAATGTATGCTGTTGTTAAGAAATTTCAATCGATAGATACGTTGTTACAGAAATTGGCGGGAGCAGGAAGATTTAATTTCAAATTTGAAAATGAAAGGGTAACTATTCGTTCTATTGAGGATTAGATAATTCACAACTTAAACTATAATAATTCCAAAACAATTTTTTATGTTTCAATTAATTAACTTAAATCGAAAGAGGTATTTACCTCTCTTTCTTTTACTTGGATTGTTGCTTCTCCCCGGCACTTCGTACGGGTTTAAACAAGTGAAAAAGAGTATTACTCTAGATGTTAAAGGGGCAACTCTTGAATCTGTTATCGGGATAATAAAAAAACAGACAGGCTGTTTTTTTATCTATGATGTCAATGTCATTAATGAGGTTAAAAACCTTACTATAAAGGTTTCAGACGGACAGATTGGAGAGGTATTAGATCTATGCCTTAAGGGTACCGGTCTAAAGTACTCCATCGACGGAAATACTGTAACTATCTTAAAAAGTACTCCGGTGACTAAATCTACACAAAAGAGGGAGAGTATTAAGGGCTTTGTGTTTGATAACAACAAACAACCACTCCCCGGTGTAGCAATTCTGTTGATGGGAACTCGAAAGGGGGTAGTTTCAGATGAAAAAGGGGTATTTGAGATTGAGATTGAAGATAAAACAGCATCAGTTCTTGAGTTCCGCTTTGTTGGGATGAAGACAAAGATTATTAGTGTCTCTTCCATTACAAACTGGAATATAGTTATGGAGGAAGATGCTGCGATTCTTGAGG
>JAUYTH010000217.1 GCA_030695165.1 Bacteroidales bacterium | reverse complement strand
AATGTCTCTTCCATTACAAACTGGAATATAGTTATGGAGGAAGATGCTGCGATTCTTGAGGATGTGGTTGTTACCGGTTATTACAATGCAAATAAAGCAACCTATACAGGTTCTGCCACAACAATTACAAAGGCAGATATTCAGAATATAAGCACTACAAATCTATTTACAGTTCTTCAAAGTATTGACCCCTCATTTAAAGTCGTTGAGAACACTCAAGCAGGGTCAAACCCCAATATTATGCCGGAATTCCAGATCAGAGGGTCAAACAGTGTTACAACTTTGAGAAATGAATTTGAAGGGGACCCCAATATGCCACTTTTCATAGTAGATGGTTTCGAAATGGGTGTCGAGAAGGTGTTTGACCTTGATCCTTTAAGGATAGAGAGCGTTACAATATTAAAGGATGCCTCTGCAACCGCTATCTACGGTTCAAAAGGGGCAAACGGTATTGTTGTAATTGAACTAATTAAACCTACTCAGGGTAAGCTTAGATTTAGTTATAATGCAAGATATGTTTTTACCGGTCCCGATTTAACCTCTTACAATATCTTAAATGCTAAGGAGAAACTCGAACTGGAGGTGATAACCGGAGAAGTAGAGATGTTTACGGATAAATATAATCAAAGATTGATGAATGTCCTTATGGGTTATGACACCTACTGGCTTAATAAACCTTTGAAAATAAGCAACGACCTCTATCAGAATTTTTCTGTTAGCGGAGGAGATAAATTTTTAACATACTCTTTAACTCTCTCTGCAAATCCATCATCAGGTATTATGATAGGTTCAGGAAGAAACAGGACTTCAATAGGCAGCAGGTTGCAGTACAGGTATAAGAATCTGACATTTTCTAATTCTCTGAACTATGATTTGACAAAATCGGAGAACTCTCCGTATGGAAGTTTTCAACAATATGGTCTGCTCAACCCCTATCTGAAGATTACCGATGCAGATGGAAAATATATTTTTGAACTTGAGTCTGGGGTTATGAATCCCCTCTGGAATACAACTCTAGAAGAGAAGAATAGTACCAAATATAATTTAATGACCGAAAATTTTGAAATAAAATGGGATATTTCACCT
>JAUYTH010000208.1 GCA_030695165.1 Bacteroidales bacterium | reverse complement strand
ATATCACAGTTGACTCAGGTTGGAGTGAGAGATTTTTGTCAGGAAGAGGCAGAGTTTATTAACACAGACCCAAGGATTCGTTGTTTCACAGATATGGAGCTTAAAAGAAATGCTTTTGAGGGTAAAAACTGGAAAAAGCAGTGTGAAGATATCGTCTCCAGTCTTCCGGTGAATGTCTACATAACATTTGACATTGACGGCCTTAGTCCGGATCTGTGCCCTAATACAGGAACACCTGTGCCTGGAGGATTAACTTTTAGGGAGGTAGACTACCTGCTCTATCTGCTTGCAATTTCCAATAGGAGAATTATTGGATTTGATCTTTGTGAAGTTGCTCCGGGGAAGAGTGACGAATGGGATGCAAATGTAGGCGCAAGAGTCCTCTACAAATTGTGCATTTACTCAAGCCTTAACTCCAAAAAGCAGTTAATATAACCAGATCAATAACCCATATTTTCAAAATGTCAAACACATTTTCCCGTAAAAAAGCGGTACGGCAAAGGGAAATTTTAAATATTTTCGGCATTTTCGTTAACAATAATATGGCAGGAGGAGTCTTTCTTCTGCTCTGTTCTGCGTTTGCACTTCTGGCGGCGAACCTGGACTCATTAAAAGGGTTTCACGATATCTGGAACATAAATGCAGATGTTGCAATTGGTAAATTCAAACTTGAGATGTCTCTTCATCACTGGGTAAATGATGCACTGATGGCTCTTTTCTTCTTTGTGGTGGGGCTTGAGATTAAGCGCGAGATGATGGTGGGCAAACTTTCAAGTTTTAAAAAAGCCTCCCTCCCAATTTTTGCAGCTCTGGGTGGGATGATTGTACCGGCACTAATATATACAATCTTTAATGCAGGAACTGTAAGTCAAAACGGGTGGGGCATACCTATGGCAACAGATATTGCCTTCTCCCTGGGAGTAATTGCTCTTTTAGGTAGTGCCGTCCCGGTATCACTCAAGATTTTTCTTACTGCCCTGGCCATTGTAGATGACCTAGGTGCTATAATAGTTCTGGCTGTTTTCTACCCAAGTCACGAAATACACTCCGAATATCTGCTATATGCTGGAGTTATAGTCTCTCTTTTAATGCTTTTTAATCGCCTTAACATACACCGAGCAGCTCTCTATCTGATACCGGGGGTTTTTTTATGGTACTTTGTGCTTCAGTCGGGAATTCACTCAACAATTGCAGGGGTAGTTCTTGCAATGTGCATCCCGTCAAAAAGCCCTATAAACGAGGTGAGATTTTATGTAAGGAGCAAATATTACCTGGATAAATTTAAAAAGGCAAGTAACGGAGAGGTAAATATTCTCGCAAATCCGGAACAGATTCAGATTATTCACAACCTTCACTCAAAAATACGTAAAGTTAATCCTCTTATAAACAGGTTTGAACACAGAATAAACCCTTGGGTTACCTACTCTATTATGCCCATTTTTGCGTTGGCCAATGCAGGTGTTGCATTTAGCGGAATTCTCGAAGAGAAATCTTTTACAGCAATCTCCTCCGGGATATTTTTCGGACTTCTTTTTGGTAAACCCATAGGAATATTTCTTCTTTCTTACCTTGCGTGCAAATTCAAAATTGCAGAGATACCATTGGATATCAAATGGTCTCAGATATTCTCGGTTGGAATTATTGCCGGCATAGGTTTTACTATGTCAATTTTTATTAATAGCTTAGCGTTTTCTAACGAAATTTTGATAAATGAAGGGAAGGCTGCGGTACTAATAACATCATTTTTTGCTGCAGTTATTGGTCTTTTAGCACTAAAACTAACATTGGAGAAGGTTGAACCAAAAATAAAGTACAAAAAAATAAGAGACTTAAAAACAGTTTAAACACTAAATAAACAAATAATTGATAAATTTAAAAATTAAAAAAAATCAGATGAAAACAACAATCAAATTAATTTCATTAGTAGCTATCGCTCTATTATTTATTACCTCTTGTGGTGAGAAAAAAGGGACACCAATACCGGGCATTTCTGCAGGTCTTGTAGATTCAACAAGCTACGCAGTTGGAGCATCTCTTGGTTCAATGGTTAAACAGGCGGACTTCGGTGATCTAAACATGAAGGAGCTCCATAATGCAATTGACGATGTTCTAAAAGGAGATTCGCTCAAGATGGATATGGCATTTGCAAATGAGATAATAACCAAATATCTTACAAAAAAACAGGAGTCAGCAAGTATAATTAATGTTGAGAATGGAAAAAAATTCCTTGAAGAGAACAAAGGTAAAGAGGGTGTGATCTCCCTTGAAAGTGGACTTCAGTATAAAGTTATTGCCGAAGGAAATGGAAACACTCCTGCTCCCGAAGATACTATCGAAGTTAACTATAAAGGTACTCTTATAGATGGAACAGAATTTGACTCTTCATACAAAAGAGGCGAAACTGCCACACTTGCTCTTAACCAATTTATCCCAGGTTGGATAGAGGGTGTTCAGAAAGTAAGCGAAGGTGGAAAAATTGAACTCTATATTCCTGCAGAACTTGCCTATGGGTCACAAAAAATGGGAACTATAGAACCTGGTTCAACTCTGATTTTTGAAGTTGAACTTATTAAGATTAAAAAAGCGGCAGCTGTAGTAACAAAATAATTATCGAAAGCCATGGCATTGGAAATCACAGGTTCTCTTGTAAAGAAACTTCCGGTACAGGCCGGCAGTAGTACCAGAGGTGAATGGCAGAAACAGGAGTTTATTATTGAGACTCACGAAACCTATCCAAAAAAAGTTTGTATGAATGTGTGGGGTGCGGATAAAGTTTCGGAACTTGCATCATATGGTGAGGGCGAGGTTCTCAAAATCTCCTTTAATTTGGAATCAAGAGAGTATAATCAAAGATGGTATACTGATATCAGGGCCTGGAGAATTGAAAGATCTGTGAGAGAGGCGGGCTCAGATTATGCACCGTCAACCTCGGTTCCCGGTTCATCAAACGGCTCCTCTGCCCTTCAGAGTGATTTACCGTCAGATCTTGGAGAAGACGATCTTCCATTCTAGATAAGGCATAATGAATAAAAGAGGGTAACTAAATTTTTTTAGTTACCCTTTTTTAAACCAGGTAATTTGTCTTTTGGCGTACCTTCTCGTATTTCTTTTAATTAGTTCAATGGCCTCTTCCAAAGTATTTTTCCCCTCAAAATGGTCAAAAAGCTCCCTGTAGCCTACTGTCTTTAAGGCTGTAAGCCCTCTGTTTGGGAATAGCTCTCTGGCTTCAGCTACCAATCCCATAGAGATCATTAGATCTGTTCTTTGATTTATCCTGTCATAAAGCTCGCTCCTCTCCACCTCTATCACAACTCTCTCAACATCAAAATCTCGCTCCTTTCTGCTAAAATTTTTAAATGAGGAGAATTTTTTTCCGGTTGTAAGGACAACCTCCAACGCTCGTATAACTCTTTGAGGATTCGATATATCTATTGAATCGTAACTCTGTGGATCCAATTTTTTCAGCTCTTGGGAAAGAGACTCCACCCCTTCGCTCTTTACTCTGGATGTTAAACCCTCCCTAATATCAATGTCGGGAGTGGGAAAGTCGTCCAACCCATAACATACAGCATCTGCATAGAGACCGGATCCTCCTACCATTACAAGAGAGCTTCTCTCCTTGAAGAGCTCACTCATTAGGGAGATTGCCTCCAGCTCATAACGACCTGCAGTGTAGTAGTCAAAAATTGAGTGAGAGTGAATAAAGTAGTGTTTTACCTCCCTAAGTTGGCTCTTGGTTGGGGGTGCCGTTCCAATTTGAAACTCTCTGTAAATTTGTCTGGAATCGCAGGAGATAATAGGAGAGCCTATCTCCTTTGCCAATGAAATACTATAATCTGTTTTACCACTGGCTGTTGGCCCAACAATCAAGAATAGTTTTTTCCTGCCCATCGGGTTTCACTTATATCTGCTCACCCTCTGTGATAATCTCGTCATCACCTATAATCAGATCTGTCTCCGGGGCCTCAATAAGGTGTTCAAAATCGTCATAGTTATCAGAAAACTGATCCGGATTCTTTCCTCTCTCTGCCACCAGTCTCGGGTAGGCTCTTCTTGCAAGCTCCTCTTCGGTAGAGAGCAGTTCCAGATGCAGAGAGCGCTCCTTAAACATATCATATACATATTCAAGAACCGGGAAACCATCTTTGCATACTTTATCAAGAGTTACAGAGTCCATAGAACCATCACCTAAATTAAAAAGACCATACTCTCTCTTAACCTTTCCTTTTGAGTCCAAAGCACGAAAAAGCACAATCTGATCCGGAGCAAAGCCTAAATCATTCTGAAGATAGAGATGAAAAGAGTATAGCGAGGAGGATCCCTTCACTTCGTATTCTCTCATAAATATCTTATTTCCCGGAATTGACGCTTTATATCTGTATACCATTCTCCACGTTTCTTTATGCGAAGTTAACTATTTTTAAGTATAAATTCTAAACTATTTATCCCGTCGGCATAGTCGTCCAACTCTGGATATTGACTCTTTCCCGGCTCTATAAAGTTGTTATTATAGTTATAGTTAACTACACATTGTATTGATTTACTATGTTTTATAATATAATTTTCAATATTTTTTTTATCTGAGTATAAATAAATCCCAACGACACCTAAAGGAGGAGGGGTTGTTGTATCCCTTTTAAAAATAAAGAATCCGCCATCCTCAAACCACTCCTCTGAAACAACAGATATTGCCTTTTGATACAGGTATGCTGCTCTGTAAAGGTCACATTTGACATAATTTTCAGAGGGGGATAGCGCAGAGGTGAGTTTGCCCAAATCATAATCTTCCGGAAGCAGGAGCGAGCTGACGCTTCTGCATCCCATACCAAAATAGAGAAAGATATCTTTGCCGAGTCTCTCCAAATCTTCTTCGCTCTCGCTACCTGTAATTACAGCTATTGAAGATTTTGACCCTCTGATTATCCCCGGCACTTTACTGTAGTGGTTTTTAAAATATTGAGATGTCTTCTCTCCCCCTGTAGCAATTAACATCTCTACCACTTCAGGTAAGTTATCTGTAAAGGTTATACGATCTATCCAGTAGTGATTTATTGAGAAAAGAGCCTCAGAAATTGCAGGTAAAAGAGAGCTATCCTTAGAGGAGACCTTAACCATAGCTCTCCTTCCGGATGCCAATACTGTAAGCAGGTCGTGAAATCCAACTAACGGAAGGTTTCCTGCCATCACAATTGATACACAAAAATCTCTCTCCTCAATTAAATCGGCATAAGGTTCTGTCCACACTGCGAGAGCCTCTTCGGAGAGAAACTTTGTTGCTATGGCATCCAGTGCTATATACTGCATCTGCCTTGTAAATAGTGGATTTCTTTTGAACGTATCCTCTATTGCAGATGAAAGGGGTAGATATGCTATCTCCTCTTTTAGAAAAGATTTGAGATCCATACCCAATTGTGAGAAGTCTTTAATAAAAACTTGTCTGTACATTTTGCAAAATTAGCAAAAAGGGTGTAATTTTACCAAAACCTTTGAGAACTGTAATGGGTGAAATAAAAGCTTCAGACTCTTATAAAACAGTAGCTAAAAGCTCAACAGGTATATATAAGGAGTTGGGAAGCAAGTTTATGTCATTTGCATATCCTGTATCCTCACAAGAGGAGATAAAGACGATTCTATCAAACATAAAGAGAGATTACTTCGACGCCAGACACCATTGTTATGCATACAGGTTAGGATTGGGCGGTGATTTGTGGAGAGCAAACGACGATGGTGAACCATCTTCTACTGCCGGAAAACCAATTCTTGGACAGCTTCTTTCGCACGATCTTAGTGATACTCTAATAGTAGTTGTAAGATATTTTGGAGGGACAAAGCTAGGAGTGCCTGGTCTTATACGGGCCTACAGAGGAGCAGCGGCAGATGCAATCAATAATAGTGAGGTTGTAGAGAAAATTGCTGTTAAAAAATTAGTTTTCCGGTTTAGTTACACTAGTATCGAGACTGTAATGAAACTTATAAAGAGTTTTGGTGCAGATGTCAAGAGACAGGAGATTGACTCCAACTGTCTGATGATGATAAATATACGAGTTAGTGAGTACACCCTTTTTCTAGACTCTTTAAGGGAGGTTGACGGCTTGGTTATAGAGAACAACACACAATAATTATATACATTTAATACTTCATCTATGCCTAAACATCTGATATCAATTCACGACTTTTCTCGTGAAGAGATTCTTAAAACACTCAAGGCGGCTGCAGCTTTTGAACAAAATCCCTCTCAACCAATCTTTGCAGACAAAGTGATTGCCAGTATCTTTTTCGAGCCCTCCACAAGAACAAGATTAAGCTTTGAAGCAGCGGCAAACAGGCTTGGAGCAAGGGTAATCGGGTTTTCGGATATAGGGAATACCAGTGTGACAAAAGGGGAGACACTTAAGGACACGATAAAGATGGTCTCCAACTACGCCGATCTTATTGTCATCCGACATCCACTTGATGGAAGCGCAAGATATGCATCTGAAGTCTCTTCTGTTCCGGTCATAAATGCTGGAGACGGCACAAATCAACATCCCACCCAAACTATGCTGGACCTATATTCAATTCTTAAAACCCAGGGCAAGCTCGATAACCTCAAGATAAATATGGTTGGAGATCTTAAATATGGGCGAACTGTACACTCACTACTGCAGGCAATGTCACATTTTAACCCCTCATTTCTCTTCACATCGCCGGAGGAATTGAAGATGCCACAGGAGTATAAGGAGTATCTGGAAAAACTTAACATTCCGTATAAGGAGACAAAACATTTGAACGATGGCATTAATGATGCAGACATTATCTATATGACACGCGTTCAGAGAGAGAGGTTCACAGATCCAATAGAATATGAACGTGTAAAAAACATATATAGTCTAAATCTTTCAATGATATCCAACTGCAAACCCAATATGAAAATACTACACCCCCTCCCACGAGTAAACGAGATATCACAGGATGTAGACAGCAGTAATCACGCATACTATTTTGAACAGGCAGAGAACGGAGTATACACTCGTATGGCAATAATTGCATTGCTGCTTGGAGCTGAGAACCAATAACAATACTAAGATTTATGGAGAAGCAATTAAAAGTAAGCGCAATAAAAGATGGAACAGTATTGGACCACATACCATCGAATCAACTATTTAAGGTAATTGATATTCTTGGCCTTAGTAAAAGCTCTAATCAAATCACATTTGGGACAAACCTGGATAGCAAGTTGCTTGGGAAAAAGGGAATAATAAAGATTTCCGATAAATACTTTGAAAGTGACGATATAAATAGGATCGCACTTATTGCCCCGGAGGCAAAAATCAACATCATTCACGATTTTGAAGTTGTAGAGAAGAGAGTTCTCTCAATACCAACCAATGTTAAAGGCATCGTAAAATGTATGAACCCAATGTGCATAACTAACCATCAGCCGGTTGAAACCCTGTTTACAACCATTGTAGATAGCCCCGACTTCAAGCTTTTATGTCACTTTTGCGAGAGAGTGACAGATAAGGATAACTTAAAAATCATAAGCAATCCGCAATAGATCTCTAATGATTGCTTCATTTTATAAGCAATTACATTTGAATTTTACATTTTTTAGTTATCTTTGATTTTAGTAAACCGTTTTTTTCTAAAAATATCAATATTATGAAAATCGCTCATAACTTTAATGCAGGACCATGTGTCCTTCCAAGAGAGGCTGTTGAAAATACAATAGAGGCTCTCAAAGATTATAAGGGTACCGGAATGTCTGTAATAGAGGTTTCTCACCGCTCAAAGGAGTGGGAAGCTACTATGGAAGAGTGCCGTTCACTTTGGAAAGAGATCCTTAATATCCCCGATGGTTATAAAGTTCTCTTCCTGGGAGGTGGTGCAAGTATGCAATTTCTTTATGTTGCAATGAATCTTCTTGAAAAGAGGGCAGGATATCTTGAGACAGGTGTCTGGGCAAAAAAAGCGTTAAAAGAGGCAAAAGGTTTTGGCGATGCATTTGCTGTAGCTTCATCTTCAGACAAAAATTTTAACTACATCCCTAAAGGGTATGTTATTCCTTCAGATCTTGACTATTTCCACATTACAACCAACAACACTATTTACGGCACAGAGATTCATACCGATATGGATTGCCCTGTGAACTTAGTAGCAGATATGTCATCAGATATTATGAGCCGTCCTGTTGACGTAAGCAAATACGCTCTAATCTATGGTGGCGCTCAAAAAAATGTTGGTCCTGCCGGAGTAACATTTGTTATTATTAAAGAGGATATCCTTGGCAAAGTTTCCCGCTTTCTTCCTACAATGCTTGACTATAGAACTCACATTGGGGAGGACTCTATGTTCAATACCCCTCCTGTATTTTCAATTTATGTTATGACCGAGACTCTGAAATGGGTGAAAAAATTAGGTGGTCTTAACGCAATTTATAAGATGAACAAAGATAAAGCAGCTCTTCTCTATAATGAGATTGACCGCAATAAGATGTTTGAGGGCACTGCCGCTAAGGAAGATCGCTCTCTTATGAACATCTGCTTTGTTATGACTCCGGAATTTAAAGATAAAGAGGATGCCTTTATGGCATTTGCAAAGGAGAGAGGAATGGTTGGAATAAAAGGTCACCGTTCTGTTGGTGGCTTTAGAGCATCCTGCTACAACGCTTGTCCTGCAGAAAGTATTCAGGCACTAGTAAATTGTATGCAGGAGTTTGAAAAGTTAAATGCATAGCTTTTAGTAAATTATAATTAATACTTAATAGAATGAAAGTACTAGTAGCTACAGATAAACCATTTGCCAAAGCGGCCGTCGATGGAATTCGTTCTATCGTAGATGGGGCAGGTCACACTCTTGCTCTGCTTGAAAAATATACAACAGACGATGAGCTTTACAATGCAGTCAAAGATGCAGATGCGCTTATCGTTCGCTCAGACAAGATAACCTCAGAGGTTGTCTGTCGTGCTTCAAACCTAAAGATTGTGGTACGAGCAGGAGCAGGCTATGATAATCTGGACCTGACAGCCTGTTCAGAAAAGGGTGTTGTTGCAATGAATACCCCAGGACAGAACTCAAATGCTGTTGCAGAACTTGCAATTGGAATGATGATCTACCTCTCAAGAAATTGTTTTAATCCAGGTACAGGGAGTGAACTCAAAGGCAAGACAATTGGAATACACGCATACGGAAATGTAGGCAAGTTAGTCGCAAAACTTGCAAAAGGATTCGATATGAATGTTATTGCATTTGACCCTTTCGTAGACAGTGCCAAAATAATAGCAGATGGAGTTACCCCGGTTTCAACACTGGAAGAGCTTTATGAAAAGTCTAACTTCCTTTCGCTTCATATACCTGCTAACGCACAGACAAAAGGTTCAGTTGGATACGATCTGATTACCAGAATGCCAAAAGGGGGATGCCTCGTCAATACTGCAAGAAAAGAGGTTATTAACGAAGCAGAGCTGCTTAAAGCACTCGAAGAGAGGACAGATCTTAAATATGTTACCGATATACCTGCAGACAACCAGGCAATCCTAAACGAGAAATTTGGGAGCAGAGTTTTTGCCTCACCTAAAAAGATGGGGGCAGAGACCGCAGAGGCTAATATCAATGCCGGTCTTGCAGCAGCAAATCAGATTGTACAGTTTTTTGCAACAGGAGACAAGACCTTCCAGGTTAATAAATAGCATATTGTAACGAGTTCAATCTTATTTATAATCAAAAAGTAAAAATAATTTATAAAGAAAAAAATGGTAAAAGTAAAACCTTTTGCAGCGCTCAGGCCGCCAAAAAGCCTTGCCAGCGAAGTGGCATCCAGGCCATACGATGTCCTAAACTCCGTTGAGGCAAAAGCTGAGGCCTCAGAGAAATCATTGCTTCACATAATTAAACCGGAGATAGATTTTGATCCAATTATTGATGAACATACTCAGCAGGCCTACGACAAAGCTGTAGAGAACTTCAAACTTTGGCAGCAAAGAGGCTGGTTGGTTCAGGATAACAAGGAGATGTACTACATCTACGCACAGACAATGGAGGGAAGAACTCAATATGGCCTTGTAATTGGTGCAAATTTAGAGGATTATCTTTCCGGGAAAATTAAAAAACACGAGCTTACCCGTAAGGACAAGGAGGAGGATAGAATGATTCACGTTCGTATCCAGAACGCCAATGTTGAACCTGTCTTTTTTGCATATCCGGATAATAGCGAGATAAATGAAATTGTATCCAAAATCGTAAATAGCAAAAGCGCGGAGTACGATTTTGTAGCTGAAGATGGTTTTGGTCATCACTTTTGGCTTATCGAGGATGACTCAATTAATATGAGAATTACCGAAATCTTCAAGACAATCCCTGCCCTTTATGTTGCAGACGGTCATCACAGAACAGCTGCAGCAGCACTCGTTGGAGAGGAGAAGAGAAAAGCTAATCCAAACCATACCGGTGAGGAGGAGTACAACTACTTTCTGGCAGTGGTATTCCCGGAGAGTCATTTGAAGATTATTGACTACAACCGTGTTGTAAAGGATCTTAACGGAATGACATCTGCACAGTTCATAGATAGATTGAAGGGTGATTTTATTGTGGAAAAGATAGGAGTGGAGATATTCAAACCTAAATCGCTTCACAATTTCTCTATGTATATTGATGGAAACTGGTATTCCCTTACAGCAAAGGAGGGAACCTATAACGATAGCGACCCCATCGGAATTCTTGATGTCACAATTTTGTCGAATTTGATTTTTGACAAATTGCTCGATATTACAGACCTGAGAACATCAAAAAGGGTAGATTTCGTAGGAGGAATCCGCGGTCTGGGAGAGCTTAAAAAAAGAGTAGACTCCACAGAAATGGCTGCTGCATTTGCACTTTACGCTGTTTCAATGAAACAGCTAATAGATATTGCAGATACAGGAAATATTATGCCTCCTAAAACCACCTGGTTTGAGCCTAAGCTACGCAGCGGACTGGCTATTCACAAACTTGATTAAACGGCAATAATCCGGAATTTCTTTAGAGAAAAGTGGCCATAACCGGTCACTTTTTTTATTTTCATAATATTTTTGATACCTTGGTATGATAAAAACATCTAAATGAAAACTGATTTACAAAATATAAAGCTGACTCAAGATAAAAAAAATGAAATATTTAAGCTAGAGAGTATCTACTCCGAGATAAAGAGAAGAGTGCAGGAGATCTCCCACGAAGAGGTGAGAAAAAGCGGGCAAAGGTTTTTTAAAGAGGAGGTCAATATTGCCGGGGTTAATTCTGCCGATATTGGGAGACTTTCAAAAGATCTCTACAAAAACCTCCCCGATAAAGAGAAAATGTCTGTATTTAGTATCTGTGAAATGCTATGGAAAAGCAATGTTCTGGAGGAGAGCTTTATAGCCTGCAGTTGGGCGTATAATCAGAGAAAGCACTTCACAGAGGATGATTTCTACAAGTTTGAAAACTGGATCGAAAACTATGTTACCAATTGGGCATCCTGCGACACATTTTGTAATCATACAATGGGTACAATAATTGATATGTACCCACATTTTACAGGCAATCTCAAAGAGTGGTGCAAAAGTGAAAACAGATGGAAGAGGCGGGCAGCTGCAGTCTCTCTTATTGTTCCTGCGAGAGAGGGAAGATATATGGTTGAGGTTTTCCGGATTGCAGATCTCTTGCTGATGGATGAAGATGATATGGTAAGAAAGGGTTATGGCTGGTTGCTCAAGGTTTGCTCAAATAAACATCAGGATAAAGTATTTGATTTTGTGATGAAGCGAAAAGATTTTATGCCAAGAACCTCTTTAAGGTACGCGATAGAGAAGATGCCTGCTCACCTAAAGGCTCAGGCAATGAAACGTTAACTAAAAATTTAAACAGATGTACATAGATCTTACCCACGAAATCTCCTCACAGATGCCATACTATCCCGGTACTCCTGCCCCCTCTCTGAGAAGATTATGCTCAATTGAGGATAGTGGTTATACCGAGCTTGAAATCTCTATAAACACTCACACCGGAACCCATATTGACGCACCTGCACACATTATTCCCAATGGCCTTAATTTGAACGATTTTGAGATTAGCCGTTTCACGGGCAGGGCTATTTGTATAGATTGCACCTCTCTAAATGAGATTACGCTTGAAGTGATCTCTGGAGGTATCGAATCGAGCAGATCGGTTGAATTTATTGTACTTAAAACCGGTTGGAGCAATAAGTGGGGAGACAAATCATACTTCGAAGGATTCCCTGTCCTGACAGAGGCAGCAGCCCGGTTTATTGCAGCTAAAAAAATTAAAGTGGTGTGTATGGATGTGATATCGGCAGATAAGATTGAAGATACTCACCTGCCTGTACACAACATTTTACTTGGCAGTGGTGTGATGATTGCAGAAAACCTCAATATACCCGATAACTTACCTGTAGGTACTGCTTTTGATATCTATCTGATACCCCTAAAGATCAAAGAGGCAGATGGTTCACCACTGAGAGCCTTCGCAAAAATTTAAACCCTTTTTTTTACCCTTTTTGCTCCCCTTCTGTTTGTAAGATAGTTGTTGTTTATAAAGATAAGAAGCAGTATCATACAACTAAATCCGATGGCTACCATTAAGAGATAGGCAGATACAAATAGTCCGTACTTTTGAATGTCAAAAAACGGATAGAGGTAATCGTTAAAGACGAGAGCTCTAAATAGACCCCAGGCCATAAAGACCAAAGGGTAAATTAGCCACCTGAAAAACTCTCCGTAGCTGTATCTTCTCTCCTCAAACAATACCCAAAAGAGAAACATCAGAGGTGGGGTTATGTAATGCAGGATGGTTGATGACAATCTCTCCATTCCATAAAGCTCATAAATAGGCTCAAGAATTATAAGATAGACAACCCCGGTAAGCACAATATAAGAGGTTACCGGCCCGAGTGTATTGTTGAATACATTAATGGAATTATACCTTTTAAAGAAGATTGAGACAAAAGCATATATCAAAATCAAACCATTTGACTGGAGTGTAAAGAATTTAAAATTTGACAGGCCTTTTAAAATATCACCTCCATCTGAATTGTTATACACATCTAATGAAATCCCTATCAATGCAGATGTGAAGATAGCCCAAAGTAAAGTTTTCTTGAGAATATCCCTGTTCATTATGCTAAATTTTATATTTTATAATATTGATTATTAACCGTTTGTTTTCATCCACTCATATGTAGTATAGTGATCACCGTTCATCCCTAAAGATTCGTACACCCGTTGTGCCGGCACATTTCTTTTATCTACGTAGAGCCTTAATCCCCGAATGTTGTCTGAACTGTTAACCAGATTCCTAATATGGTCATAAAGCAATCTGTATATACCCATCTTCCTGAACCCTGGTTTTGTATAGACAGATTGTATCCACCAAACCCATCCGTTTCTCCAATCGCTCCACTCAAAAGTAATCATAAGCATCCCTACTGCTTCGCTTTCTGTTTGCGCTATAAAATATCTGGCTTTGAGGCTGTCTCTAAGAACAGAACTGACTCCTGCAGATAGAATATCTCTGTCAAGTTTAAGCGCTTCTGTCTCCTTAGCCATCTCCATCTGGAAATCCGTTATTACCTTATGGTCTTCGGATTTTGCATCTCTTACTGTTATTTTCATTGCTGATATAATTGTTTTTTCAATTCCTTCTAATTAGTTGTAAACAACTGCAGAAAGCTACCTGAATAAAAACTTAATTGAGGAGCTTTGGACGCGGATTTGCACTGCTGCTCAGCCACAAAACAACCCTCAATGCCAACTCTGTATCCTCTACAACCCCTGCCCAGTCCCAATTCTGGTTATAGTTGTCTGACGGCCTGTGGTAAACACTCTTAATAAAGTAATCCCAGCTTTGCTCTGCCCACTCTTTACCGTGCTCTCTGCTGTCAAAGCAGCCCATAGCCCATATTGAGGGTACTCCTGCTTTATAAAACGGGAAGTGATCGCTTCTAAAAAAGAGACCGGTATGAGAGTTCGGGTCGGGAAGCAGGTACCTATCCATATTTGCAGCAAACTTTTCATAAAGGCTGTCCAAAGTGGAGTAGCCATATCCAATCATAGTTACATCCCTCATTTTACCCCTGGGTACCATCATATCGTTATTTAAGCAGGCGATGGTCTTTTCAATTGGAATGACAGGATTTGCCACATAGTAGTAGCTTCCTGTAAGCCCCTGCTCCTCTGCGGTTGGAAAGAGAAGAATAATTGATCTGTCAGGTTTTAGTCTCATCTTATTGATGACCCTGCCAATTTCAAATGCCCAGGCCATTGTTGTACCATTATCCACAGCCCCGTTGTAGATTGAGTCCCCACTCTGTTTCTCTCCAAC
>JAUYTH010000195.1 GCA_030695165.1 Bacteroidales bacterium | reverse complement strand
AGCAACCCAGAGAGCAGTTGTGAACCACCCTTGCCCGAGATCTTGAGTGATGTGCCCTTTAACCCACCCGATATCACCGCAGGCAGTTTGCCCTCCTGAGTTTTTATGTCCATACCCAACTCTCTTAATGGTTCATCTGAGACAAACAACTCCCTGTGGTTAAGGCCGCCCTCTCCTTTGATTGTGACCTCGTTAACACCCTTGCTTTTGCCCGGCAGATGACCGGCTGTAGGTATCATTAAACGGCATAACAGCCCGGATTCACCGACATTGAGCTCAACAGGTTTAATATTCTTGGAGAAGATCTCCTCTTTGGCAAGTTTTTTTGCAAGATCTTCAATGCCCGGGCTAATAATCTCAATGCGGAACTTAGGAAGTTTACACTTCTCTATCTTCACCTTAACCCCAAGTGTTCTTATCACATTAAGAGCCGCCTCGCTATCTGCACAAGGGGTGTAGCCATAGAGGACACTCTTTCCCTTTGCCCAGGCAGATGCCAGAATAGCTCTCTGAGCGTGGCTTTTAGATGCAGGAGCGGTAATCTTTGGCAATATTACCTTTTTTGAAACCTGATGCGGATAGAATTTTTTTGAGATAAGCCTGTCTGCCTCGGCAATAGTGAACTGACCTGGGGCAGTCCTGGAGTTGTCGTCAAGAGTGCAGTAGACAAATGGAGCTCCAATGAAGTGTGATATCAGGCGGGTAAACTTACCCTCATCCCCTACAGAAAATGCAACAAGCGTATTTACAGGGTACTTCTTATACAGCTGCAAAATACGGGAGCACTCCTGAATACTCTTTGCGTTGGTAACAATCTTTACAATATCTGCCCCACGCTCTATAGAGCTCTCGTAAATTTCGCAAAGCCTTTCGTAACTTTCGGTTGCGTTAAAGTTATGATAAGAGAGGATAATAGAGAACCCTCTTTTATGAGCAGCAGTTATGATCTCATCCCGGTAATCTTCCGGAGAGTCATAATCCAGGTCTATATATCTTTTACCTGTAGACTTTTTTGTACGGGTGCCCAAAATTGCCCACAGCAGGCGTTTTTTACTCTCTTCATAAGAGATTTGATAGGTTCTGCTGGTTGCAATAAGATCTTTTTTTGACCGGAAAACAGCAACTGTCTCCTCTCTGGAAAGGTTGGTCAGATCCAGCCTTATTTCGGCCAGACGTGCCTTTGAGAGAGCATCGTTTACTTTGTTTAATCCCGATACTCCAATACTAAGACAAATCATAAAGAGCCTCCTCCAAACGGGCTATTTGAACAGGATGTATTGTACATTTACCTATCCTCTCGATTAATATAAATGAAATTGAGTCTCCGGATCTCTTTTTATCTCTCTTCATAGATGAAAACAGAAGCTCCGGTTTTATTGGAGATTTTGTCTCCAGACCTATTTTAATGAAATCTTCTTCAATTGTAACTGCCTCCTGGTGAGCAAGAATACCAAGCTTTACAGATAGCCGGGCAGCCAGGATTATGCCTATTGCAACAGCCTCTCCGTGAGAAGTACCAATCTCCTTCTCAATAGCGTGAGCAAAGGTGTGACCAAGGTTTAGAAGTTTACGATCTCCATTTTCAAACTGGTCACTCTCAACAATCTTAGCCTTAATAGCTGCCGCCCGGGAAATATATGGAGAGAGCTCCTCCAGAGTGTAACCCCTTTTTAGCAGAGAGGCAGCCTTACAGTACCCCTCTCTATCTTTGAGAATAAGAGTCTTAAGCATTTCGGCCAACCCACCTTTTATATCGCTTTGTGGGAGCGATTTTAAAAATTGCGGGCAGATGAGTGTAAATGATGGCTGGCGGATGACTCCCAGAACATTTTTGTACCCATCCAGATTGACTCCGTTCTTCCCGCCGATTGCTGCATCTACCTGAGAAAGAAGAGTAGTGGGAACCAGTGCAAAATCTACACCCCTAAAATAGATGGAGGCTGTAAAAGCACCAATATCAGTTGTTATTCCGCCTCCAACGGCAAGCAAAAAGGTATCCCTGTCTGCCTCCAGATCCATCAGCTTACGGGCAATATCTGCAACAACAAAGAGCGACTTCTCCTTTTCCGAAGCATTGACCTCAATATGTGGGAAAGGGAAATATTTGCCGTAAATGGCCTTTACATTAGAGTCAATAATAACAATCACCCTCTTCTCTTTTGGAAGAAGGTGAGAAATCTCATCAAGAGAGTTGCAACTTAGAAGTTTGACAGAATCTCTAACCATTAACGCAAAGTTAAAATTTTATCAGGTAATTATCCTTGTTTATTACATCAAAAGTTGCATTTGGGTATGCCTCTTTGAAAATACCGGGTGCTTCAGGGTTTTTATTTCCCCATTTTATTTCCAGTGCCATAAGTGAATTAGAGTCCTCTTCTATTAGGTCTATTTCCTGACGGTCATATGTTCTCCAAAAGTAAAACTCTTTTCCTAAACCGTTATTATAATTGGCTTTTATACGTTCGCTAATTATGTAGTTTTCCCATAATGCACCAACATCCTGACGGATAGACAGAGGGTTGAAGTTACCAATAATTGCATTGCGTATCCCATTATCATAGAAATACCATTTCCCGGCTTTAGATACTTCCTTACGAAGATTACGAGCATATGCACCCAAGCGATAAACAACAAATACCTTAGAGAGTAAATCAAGATATTTCTCGACCGTATTTTTACTCATACCAATTTGTTTGCCAAGTTCATCATACGAAACTTCATTGCCAAGTTGAAAGGCTATCAAACGCAGTAGCTCTTTCATCTTGCCCGAATTTTTCAATCCGTCAATAGACAAAATGTCTTTTAGCAGATATGCTCCTACAATATCTCGTAAGTAGTCGGTCTTTCCTCCAAAACTATCCATTATTACTACCTCTGGGTAAGAACCATATATCAGACGTGACTCCAAATTTTGTCGAGTTTCTAATGCTGTTTCAGAAGGTGCAATTTCTTTTTGTGAAAAAGGAGTTAAATGGAATTGAGTACTTCTACCTACCAACGGTTCTCCAGCCTTATTTAATAAGTCGAAGGACGATGATCCGCTTGCAATTACTCTAACACCTTCAATTTCATCAACAATTAGTTTCAATTTTGAGCCAATTTCAGGTATGTTTTGTGCTTCATCTATTGCCAATAAATCTACTCCTTCTAACAAATGTCGATAATTAGCAATTGAACGCTCTTCCATCAAAGCTAACGTATCATAGTCTTCGCCGTTCAATAATAGTGTTTTACCCGAAAACCCATTAATTAACTGGCGCATCAGTATGGTTTTTCCAACTCTTCGCGCACCAAATATTAAAACCACTTTATTGGGTTCAATTCTTTCAGCAATCCTGTCTTGTAGTAATCTTTTTATTGGTTCCATCATCTACACTATAAAATTCTCTATGCAAATGTAACATTAAACTACACATTGACAAAATTCACGCTAAAATCGTCAATGAATTGACAAATTTGCGATAGTGCAAAACATTTAAATATAATAATACAATTTCCCACAAATTACTAATATTTAGAGATTTGAAAAAAGCTATATCCAGCGCGGGTTTTGAGCTAACTTGTAAAATATTTTTGAAAAAAATAAAGTAATAATTTGGTTACTAAATTATTAAAAATTAAATTTAGAGAAGGTTTTCTGATAAAACTGTGATTTTTCTATCAACAATATACTTTTTTAACAGTAAGGAGAGCTTGGAGAACATTCGATCTTGTTTATAGTAAAAAATGGAGATAAACATAATAATTGCCCCCCATTTTTGCCCCAAATAATATTATTAACACATTAGTGTCCATTAAAAATACAGTTATATTCTTTGGAATCATTATATATCAGTTATTTAGATGCGTTTTTGTTCGGTGACGATTTGAAAAATATATTTTAAATTTCTGGAGGTTCGTAGAGATGTAAAAACATAATTATCTGTATTTCAGAAGTTATATTATATAAATTTGAAAACTAAATCATTTATAAAAACTTTAGTGGACACTAGTGAAAAAGTTTAACATAACCCAATAAATTTTTATTTAATAATTATAAAAACCGGTTTTTATGAGAAACATATATTTAATTACTCTATTGCTTTTATTAAATTCATGTGATAAAGCTATCGATGAAACCACGATTGTTGATTTAAACAAAGAGAATAGTGTTTCAATATTTGATATAGTAGATTCAATTTCTGTAATTCAACTTGAAACAAAAAAGGAGTCTTTGCTAAAATCAGGATATGTTCTTTTTCATAAAAACAGGTTCTATGTATTTGATGGCTCTCAACAGATGGCTTTCTGTTTTGATAAAAATGGAAAGTATCTTTTTAGAATAAATAAAAGAGGAAGTGGCCCAGATGAGTATGCTTATGCATCTAATTTTAAAATAGACCAATTTAACGATTATTTGATGTTTATAGGGGCCGGGGGTAGTTTGGTATGTTATGATTTGGACGGAAACTTTATCTCAAAGACCAGACTTCCAAATGAAACGAGTTCTTATAATAATATTATTGCTTTAAATAAAGATACATTGTTAATTTATACCTGGACACGAGAATACAAATTAGGATATTACTCAAAATCAAAAGATAAAATATTTAAGTGGGTTTTTCCAACAACTATAGAGTTTGTACAGGCCTTTCCTCCCGGGAAATCATATTTTTACAAAGACTCATTGTTTTTTTATAACGAAGAACTAAACAATGAGATAATAAATATGACTGATACAACCCAGAGGATATCATATAAATATGATTTTGGGGAAAATAATTATACTAAAAACCAGATAAATTCGCTTTTAGAATTTATAAGAAAGAACAGAGAAGAGAAAAAGAACGTGATCACCAGAAAAGAAATATTAGGAGATAATAGATATCCACATTTCTTTGTTAATCACTGTCTAGAAACAGAATACTTTAAAGTTTTATTTCTTTTTTATAAGAAGTGGGGAGAGCATTTATATTTATTCCAAGAAAAAGGCAGCGGTAAGAACAATTTATTCCGTAAAACAACCGAGGGGGTTTTTTTCGATAGATATAATTTAAGTAATACAACAGTAATAACAAAGCCAAATAAAAATTTTGCGCCATTACAAAAAATTTTAAATCAGGATCAACTTAAAATTGTTTCTACTCACAACCCCGATAATGACAATCCATTTCTAGTAATTTACCATCTTAAGTAAATCACCCGTAATCAGAGATCTCCATTAGGATACACAAGTAAGGTGATATATTCCCCAACCTCGGTGGTTGTTTTGGCGGTGCCCTCTTCGCACAAATCAGGGGTTAACCACCCATCTTCTATGGCCTGATAACAGGCACTCTTAACGGCATCTGCTTCACGTTCAAGCCCGAATGCATCTCGAAGCATCATTGCGGCCGATAGTATTGTTGCAATTGGGTTTGCAATATTTTTGCCGGCTGCCTGTGGGTATGACCCGTGGATAGGTTCAAAGAGCGGGGAACCCAATCCGTAGGAGGCAGATGGCAATAGTCCGATTGAGCCGGTAAGCACACTTGCTTCATCACTGAGAATGTCACCGAACATATTTTCTGTAAGTATCACATCGAATTTTGCCGGGAATGTAACCAACTGCATAGCAGCATTATCTACAAACATAAAATCTAGCTCAGTCTCCGGAAATTCACTCTTGTGAAGGGCAGTAACCACCTCTCTCCAAAGCCGGGAGGTCTCAAGAACATTGGCCTTATCTACCAGAGTCACCTTACCCCTTCTACCGGTAGCCAACCGGAAAGCGAGCCGGGCTACCCTCTCAACCTCTTCGGCCGAATAGATACAGGTATCAAAAGCTGTTAATCTGTCTAAACTTCTCCCCCTCGGCTCCCCAAAATATATTCCACCGGTAAGCTCCCGCACAACAACTAAATTGGCTCCGGCAATTCTATCCTCCTTCAACGGAGAGCGGTGAGATAGAGAGGGGATCAACTCTACCGGGCGGATATTGGCAAAAAGGCCAAGCTCCTTGCGCATCTTTAAAAGACCCTGCTCCGGACGCACTTTGGCCGTAGGGTCATTGTCATATTTCGGATCGCCTATTGCTCCGAATAAGATGGCATCGCAGGCGGTGCACAGTCGGTGAGTTTCGGGAGGGTAGGGATCTCCACAACTCTCAATAGCAATTGCACCAATCAATCCATAATTGAAGGTAAAGTTGTGTGAGAATTTCGTGGCAACAGCCTTAAGAACCTTTACTGCCTGTGCTGTTATCTCCGGCCCGATGCCATCTCCGGGCAATACTGTAATTATTTTATTCATTGATTGTTTTGATTAAAGTGAAGATGCTTTATATAACTCATACTCCTCTATCTCCTTAATATTTGATAGCAGGTAGTCAATATCGTCATAGCCGTTTATCAGGCACTCCTGTTTATAATTGTTGATTTCGAATTTTTCGGAATCGCCGCTCTCTTCAACTGTAATCTCTTTTTTCATAAGGTCAATTTTTAATGTTGTTTTATTATTTGATTTGGAATGATTTATAATTGCAGAGTGAAATCCCTCACTCACCTGAACCGGCAGCAACCCATTATTGAGAGCATTGGAGCGAAAAATATCTGCAAAAGAACTCGAAACCACTGCTCTGAATCCGTAATCGGCAATTGCCCAGGCAGCGTGTTCGCGACTGGAGCCACAACCAAAATTTTTCCCGGCAACCAGGATTGTCCCCTCACCATTGGGGGTGTTTAAAATGAAATCCTCAATTCTCGCTCCCGAACTGTCGTACCTCCAGTCATAAAATAGATTTTCACCGAACCCCTCTCTCGAGGTGGTTTTGAGAAAACGGGCAGGGATAATCTGGTCGGTATCAATATTATCCTTAGGTATTACCACCGCCCGGGACTCAACTATTGTAAACTTATTTCTCTTCATCGTTTTTTGTATTTGCAGATTTGCTGTTATATGTGTTTTCACTGCCGGTTGTATTAACCAACTCTCTTGGGTCTGTTATTATGCCTGTGATTGCAGATGCTGCTGCTACGAGCGGCCCGGCAAGTATTGTCCTTGCTCCCGGGCCCTGTCGCCCCTCGAAATTCCTGTTTGTTGTTGATATACAGTACTTACCTTCCGGAACCTTATCTTCATTCATCCCCAGACAGGCCGAACAGCCGGGTTGGCGCACCACGAAGCCCGCCTCCCGCAGAATCTCTCCCAACCCATCGGCCTCAATCTGTCTCTCTACCCGCTTTGACCCGGGAACCAGCCAGGCTGTTACCCCGGGGGCCTTTCGCCTCCCTTTTACAATATTCGCAAACGCACGAAAATCCTCTATCCGCCCGTTTGTGCAGCTGCCCAAAAACACATAATCCACAGGCAATCTAAGCAGCGGCTCTCCCTCCCTAAAACCCATATAATCAAGAGCCTTCTCGGCCAATCTGCTATCGGCCGGCGGAATTTTCCCGTTTACAACCATCCCCATTCCCGGGTTTGTACCCCAGGTGATCATCGGCTCAATCTCTGAAGCATCTATTTCAAAAACAGTATCATAGAGAGCCCCGGCATCGCTTCTTAACTCCAACCACCGCTTTACCGAACTCTCCCACAACTCACCTTTGGGAGAGTATTCCCGCCCCTTAACATAGTCAAACGTCTTTTGGTCGGGCGCAATCATTCCGCCTCGTGCACCCATCTCAATACTCATATTGCAGATGGTCATCCGCCCCTCCATACTCAAACCTTTTATTGTGCTCCCCGCGAATTCAATGAAGTGGCCTGTTCCTGCGGATGTTCCCAGCCGCGAAATTATATGGAGGATTATATCCTTTGCACACACCCTATTTGAGAGTTCTCCATCTACCTTAATAAGCATCTGCTTAGGTTTGCTTTGGAGCAGGGTCTGTGTGGCAAGAACCATCTCCACCTCGCTTGTCCCAATGCCAAAGGCGATACTACCAAAGGCTCCGTGTGTAGATGTGTGGCTGTCTCCGCAAACAATTGTCATTCCGGGTTGGGTTATTCCAAGTTCCGGCCCGATAATGTGTACAACCCCGTTGGATGGATCTCCCAGTGGGAAGTAGGTGATTCCGTGCTCCTTTGTGTTTGCTGCAAGCTGCTCAATGGGGATGCGGGACAAAGGATCTTCAATAGGTCTATCCTGCTCACTGGTCGGGACATTGTGGTCGCAGGTGGCAAATGTCTGTGAGGGCCTAAAGACTTTGCGCCCTCTGTTGCGCAGTCCGGTAAAAGCCTGCGGGCTGGTCACCTCGTGTATAAAATGGCGGTCAATGTAGAGGATTGACGGCCCGCCCGGAAGGATTGACTGCCCGCCCGGAAGGGTTGACTGCCCGCCCGGAATATCTTTTACAATGTGCGACTCCCATATTTTGTCAAATAGTGTTTTCATCTGTTAGTGTTTTGTGTATGTGTTTGTATATTAGTTGTTTAATATTTATATTTTTCTCAATTGCCGAAATGCTATTTTTTAACTATTTAAAAACCAGCGTGTTTCACAGAACACTGGCAGTTGAATTTTCCGCTGAGCGGTTATGTGGCCAGCTGCGCGGTTATGTGGTCCGTTTCACGGTTGTGTGGTCCGTTTCACGGTTGTGTGGTCCGCGAAAAACTTTGCCAGTGTTTGATGTAATACAATGTATATCAAGCTTATGTAAATCCCAGTTTTCCAAATCTGGAAAACTTGCTTTTGTAATTATCTGAATAACAAAACGTTTCATCAAACAATGGCAAAGTTTGAGACCGCATTCACCAGCGCCTCCACCGATGCGGTGACAATATCGGTGTTGGCAGAGAAGCCGTAGTAGATGCTGCCTTTGTTCTCTATCTGCACGTGTACCTTCCCGACATCGTCGCTTCCGCGGGTAATGGCTTGTACAAGAAACTCTTCCAGGTTTATCTTGCGGTGGACAAGGGATTTGACCGCACAGAATGCAGCATCGATGGGTCCGTTGCCGGAGCTGGTTGCACAGCATACCTCGCCGTCAATCACGAGCTTAACAGTGGCCATAGGAACTGAGTTTTTGCCGCACACCACCTGCAGATATTTAAGGCGAATCTTTTGATTCTGTTTGGCGCGGGTTACCCCAACAATTACGAGCAGATCTTGGTCGTTGATATCCTTTTTGCAATCTGCAAGCTTAAGAAATTTATCGTAGGCCTGGTCCAGCTCTTCGTTTGTAAGCTCTACACCCATCCTTTTATAGTGGTGGTTTAGGGCTGCCCTTCCGCTGCGGGCAGTGAGTGCTATGGTAGATTCGTTGACACCCACATCTGCAGGGTCTATGATCTCGTAGCTTTCACGGTTTTTGAGAACGCCGTCCTGGTGTATCCCCGATGAGTGTGCAAATGCATTCCTGCCCACAATCGCTTTGTTGGGCTGCACCGGCATCCTCATAAGGGTGGAGACCAGCCGGGATGTCCGGGCAATAAGCCGGGTCTCAATCTCTGTGTAGACAGGAATGTCTTTACGGCACTTTATTGCCATAACCACCTCCTCCATAGCTGTGTTTCCGGCCCTTTCGCCAATACCGTTCACAGTGACCTCAACCTGCCTGGCGCCGTTCATCACCCCGGCAAGAGTGTTTGCGGTAGCCATTCCAAGGTCGTTATGGCAGTGAGTTGAGATTATCGCTTTGTGAATATTGGAGACATTTTCGCGCAGATATTTGATCTTCTCTCCATATTCGTATGGCATACAGTACCCTGTTGTATCGGGGATGTTTACCACTGTTGCCCCTGCAGCAATCACCGCCTCTATCACCCTGGCCAGATACTCATTCTCTGTGCGGCCGGCATCTTCGGCATAGAACTCCACATCGTCGGTAAATCTGCGGGCATACTTAACACACTTAACTGCCCGTTCAAGAATATCCTCCCTGTTTGAGCGGAATTTGTGTACAATATGCATATCCGAAGTTCCTATTCCTGTGTGGATTCGTTTTCGTTTGGCAAAGTGCAGGGCATCTGCAGCAACATCTATGTCTCTCTCCACGGCTCTGGTAAGAGCGCAAATAGTTGACTCGGTTATTATTTTAGAGATCTCAACGATAGAGTTAAAATCTCCCGGGCTGGAGATGGGGAAGCCACACTCAATTACATCCACCTTTAGGAGTTCGAGTGCTTTTGCCAGTTCAATCTTCTCAATTGTGTTAAGCTGGCAACCTGGGACCTGCTCTCCGTCACGAAGTGTGGTGTCAAATAGATAAAGTTTTTCCATAACTACATAAAATTAAAAAGCCACCCTTTTGGGGCGGCCTGTCTATTTTGATTTAAAATTCTCTTATTAATTAATGCACAACAGATGCTCCCCCCGATTTATATAAACCCAGCAGCAGCAGTGATTGAATAATTGATATTTGTCTTTGCATATAGGTTGCGAAGTTATTAAAAATTTGAACCAGACAAATTATAATTGAAAAATATTTGTAAATTGCCCTACTTAAACAGGCGCTCTCACCCAATTTTAAGAGCAAAGAGTACCGGAAAACTTCGGATGAATACAAAAAGAGATAAGCTGGTATCCTCTTCTGCATCTGCTTTTGAGCAGATGTATGTTGCTAATTACCATAAAATAAAGTCTTTTTGTAATCACTATCTAAAGGATGATAATCTCTCCAAAAATGTAGCTCAGGATGTCTTTGTCTCTGTATGGAACAACAGGGAGAATCTTAGTTTTTCGCAAGATCTGCTCCCATATCTCTTTGTTTTGGCAAAAAATATGTGCCTGAATATTCTTAAAAGAGAGAAGGTAAAACAGAACTATTCTGAATACGGTAGGAGCCAATACCGCGATGCTCTAAACTACGCATCTTTGAGAGACTCCTCTATTGGGCTGCTTTATGGGAATGAGGTAGAGAAGCTATTGAACGATGCAATGCAAAAAATGCCGGAGAGTGTAAGATCTACATTTTATCTGAGTCGCTTTAAGCACCTAAAATATGATGATATCGCCATAAGCCAAAAGATATCGGTAAAAACGGTAGAATACAGAATAATGTATGCCCTGAGAATCTTAAGGATAAAATTAAAAGACTATTTACCAATCTTGTTAGGGTATTTGTCCCTGAGATTGTTTTAACATACAGAGAGATTTTTATGAAAAAAGAACTGCTATTAAAGTACATTAAAGGAGAGGCCACAAGTCACGAGGAGATCGAAATATACGATTGGATCGGGAAGAGCCCCGATAACAAGAGATATTTTGTTATACTCAACAATTTGTGGATATCTCAAAATATATCTCAAGACAAAGCAAATGAGCGTGAGATTGAGGAGATAAGAGAGCTTACAACAAAGAGAGGCAACCTCTTTAAGAGATATGGAAAATACATCTCCTATGCAGCTGTAGCAGTCGTTGTGTTGTCTCTATCCCTTAACCTTTTTCTGCTGGATAGTAACAACAAATTAGTCAGAAAATTCAATGACACTCCTGTAAGGCTATCGGAGCTTTCTCGGGATTATAAACACGAAATATATACCGAAAAAGGGGTTAAAGCAAAAATTACCCTCCCGGACGGTTCCGCGGTATGGCTTAATTCAGATTCTAGAATAATATATCCCGACAGGTTTGAATCGGATATTCGGGAGATTGAGTTCTCCGGAGAGGCCTACTTTGATGTTGTGACCGACTCTTTAAGGCCACTAATAATCAAAACCAATAAGGATTTTAAAATTGAGGTTCTGGGGACGCAGTTTAATGTGAGGAGCTACGATAATGATAATGAGGCTCAAACTACTCTCTATTCAGGTTCGCTTAATGTAGTTTCGAAAGGAGTGAGCAGCAAACCAGGTGAGGTAAAAGAGATAGTAACAACTCTGAAACCATCTGAATCCTGCATTATAAGAGCCAAGCAGAACCCCATCCATATAAAACAGGCCGATGCCAACAAGCAGTATGCCTGGAAAGATGGTAAAATTATATTTGACTCAACACCACTCTCAGAAGTTATTAAAATGCTAGAGCGGTGGCACGGGACAGAGTTTGTGGTAAAAGACCCATCTATATACAGATTTGATATTACGGCTAAGTTTCGTTCTGAATCTATAGTGCAAATAATGGAGATGATAAAATATTGTTCTTTAGTGGACTATACAGTAGACAGCAATAAAGTGGTGCTATATCGAAGATAATTATAGTTTTTTGTTAGGGTAATTAGCTTTGATGTTGTTCTACAAACAAACCCAAAACAATTAAATTATGAATAGTAAAACAGTACCAAAGGCTTTATTAAGGCTTTTGCCTTTTGTAGCTATCTTCATCCTCTTTTGCAATGATATCTCTGCGCAAAAGATTAACATTAATTTTAAGGATACTCCGCTAAAGAGCATTCTTACGGAGGTAAACCGCCAGACCGGCTATGACTTTGTTTACTCAAATGCACTAACTGCAATAAATGACAAAGTGACCATCAGCTACAGCGCCAATGGCGAGCCTGTCGAGAAGTTGTTTGATGCACTTTTTACCGATAGAGGTATATCTTACAAGATTAATAACAAACAGGTCACCCTTGCACCAAAAGAGATTGTTCCGGGAAGCAGACTCAACAGAGTAGCCTCATCCGGCACAGCATCTCAGGAGGTTTTCCAAATAAAGGGTAAAATTTTGGATGACACAAAACTACCACTACCCGGGGTGTCAATACAAAACCTGACATCTAAGAAAGGCTCTTTCTCAGATAACAACGGGGACTACACATTAGAGGCAAAAAACGGTGACAGAATCCGTTTCTCCTCTATAGGGATGGTAACAAAAGAGCTTGTGATTTCCGGAAGCGTGACAGTTCACAATATTGATATGTCACCGGACAACATTCTTCTACAGGATGTGGTTGTAACCGGATACCAAACCTTATCAAAAGAGAGGGCAACAGGTTCGTTTAATATCATCAAAGCAGAACAGCTTGAAAAACCAGCAACGAATCTGGGTCAGAGAATAATCGGAACATCTGCCGGCGTGCAGACAAAGAGTGATGTGAACGGAAACGTAACATTTGAGATCAGAGGTCAGACTAGTCTGCTTGCAGCGGCACAGCCCCTGATTGTTGTAGATGGTTTTGCAATTCAAAGTGACCTTAGATCCATCAACCCAAACGATGTTGAGAGCATTACAATTCTTAAGGATGCAGCAGCAACATCTATTTGGGGAGCTCGATCTGCAAATGGAGTTATTGTAATTACCTCAAAATCTGGGTTAGGCAGTAAAAGAACGGGTGTAAAGGTAGATTTTAACTCTTTCATTAAGTATGCTCCAAAAACAGATATTAACTATCAGAATCCTTTAGCAACCTCTACGGAGATAATTGATTACGAACAGAGAGGCTTCTCTACAAACTTCTTTGGAGGTCCTTGGGTTCCTATTCCAAACAGTAATACCAGTCTCACTTCAAATTATTCTGCTGCAGTAATAGCTATGAACGAGGCTAGGATGGGATATATTACAACCGCAGAACTAAATGCAACGTTGGACAAGTTGCGTAAAATTGATAACCGGCAGGATGTAAAAGATCATATGTTGCAAAATCCTTTTACACAGCAGTATAACCTTAATATCTCCGGTTCAAACGAGAGAATGACAAATGTTCTCTCTCTTATGTATGAAGGCTCAAACCAGAGCTACAAAGGTGATGACACCAAAAAGTATATGGCCAACTACCGTGCAAATGTTAAAGTATTCAAATGGTTGGACTTTTTCTTCTCAGGTAGCTTTGGAATAAACGATATCAGGAACAACGGACTGATCTACACAAGTAGCCCATACCACGCTCTTTTCAATGAAGACGGAAGCTATGCATCTGTCCCTTCTGCGCTCTATATGCCAAATTTAATCAGGCACGTTCCAATGAGCAGCTTCCCTTACTCAGATTGGACATACAACCCAATTCGAGAGGTTAATGGACAGGACTTCACAACAAAAGAGTTAAGAGCGAGAGCACAGGCCGGGTTGACTTTTAAGGTAATAGATGGATTGACTATTGATTCAAAGATTCAGTATGAGATGATCAATAATGATATCAAGAAAATCTATAACGAAGATACTTATATGGTTAGAGCTACAGTTAACTATGCTTCAATGTGGGACAAACCAACAGGAAAAGTAACTCCTAACCTACCAAAAGGTGGGTTTCTGGATCAGAGTAGAAATAATTTAACTGCATACAACTGGAGGAACCAAATCAACTATAACAAGCTGTTTGCAGAGAAGCATCAGATTAGCGTTATTGCCGGTACTGAGATCTCAGACAGAGTTTACCAGACTTTTGGAAACCCAAGAACTTATGGCTATGATGATGAAAAGCTAACGGTGGGTACTTTCCCTAATGGTGTTGGTGGTAGCGGTGTATACGCCCTCAAGAACTGGACAGGCGGCGCACAAACATTTGCCTATACCAACAGTTACTCATACAGTACAGACAGATACTTCTCAATGTATGGAAATGCATCTTATACATTTGACGGGAAATATACTCTTTCGGGATCTGCAAGAACAGATGCCTCTAACCTTATTACAGATGATCCTAAATACAGATACGCACCTTTCTGGTCTGTAGGCGCAAGTTGGGCAATTTCCAAGGAGGAGTTTATGAAGAGCATTTCGTGGCTTGATAGGTTACTCATAAGAGCAACATACGGTTACAATGGTAATGTAGACAAATCTACCTCCTTTATGCCACTTATATCTGTTACAGGAACTCAGAATATCTTTATTCAGGATTATACTGCCGCAATTGGAAGCTTTGGAAATCCAAC
>JAUYTH010000193.1 GCA_030695165.1 Bacteroidales bacterium | reverse complement strand
TAATATAAAAAAACTAAGAACCTTGGCAAAGTTGGGTAACCTTGCCAAGGTTCTTGTCTAAATATGCTTATACGCCTCTTATTTTTGGCTTGACCAAGGTCTTGTTTCAATTTCAAGACCCCAGTGCGGATTCTTCAAAATCACATCGTTTTGAATTGGCATTCTGAAATAGTCTGTGTTAATCCCGGCTGTGTATGGTGTTCCGTTAACTGTGTGATTAATAGATTGGATCGACCAAGGTTTTCCCGTTTCCAATACATAACGTTTCAAATCAAAAAATCTTTTAGGAGATCCCACAGGTAACTCTTTGCGTCTCTCATTAAGAACCTCCTGAATTACCTCATCTTTGTTTGCAGAGTTAAAATGAGTGAATCCCGGTCTCATTCTGAATTTTCTGAGTAAATTGATATCTGCTATTGCACCGGTTAAGTCGTTGCTCCTGGCTCTTCCCTCTGCTCTTAACAGAAGAAGTTCAGGGTAAGAAAAACCGGATGTCCTTGCCATTTTATTCTGATAATTTAAGATACGCCTTCCATCATCATAGGTTACGCCGGATTGAATAGTTTTATATCCGATATATTCAAAAAAGAAATATTCTCGTCTAAGATCCTGTCCTACAGTAAATAAATTAATGAATGATTGTGACGGATAAGCGTAAGATGAACCCGGAGGTGTCGAACATTTACGATATAACAACATCTCTCTGTGAAAATTCGCAGTTAATGGATCGGAACCTTGTGAAGTATTAATCGTACTTGCATTTTTCTTGTTGGGATCTGTTGCAACACCTGCATCGGCCCATGTAAACTTATTGTAGTCATAAAAAAGGTTATCAATGCCACCTTTTTGAGCTGCAGCTAGTGTTAAAGCCTGATTTGCATATAGAGCAACACTATCATATTTTTGAGTAAAAAGATGGTAATGTGCAAGAAATGCCAGAGTAGCCACTTTACCAAAGCGAGAAGGGCTTGCTACAAGGTCCGGTATCTCTTTAAGTGACGAGTGAATATCTTTAAGAACCTGAGAAAATATCTCTCCGTTAGTAGATAGATCTTCCATTGGTGCCATAACATCGCTTTGTGTCCTCATTGGAATAGTTCTGAAATCATTGGTTCCGTTTGGATTGTAGACCGGACCATAAATAAGAGCCAGATTGAAAAACAGATATGCTCTTGCCACTTTTGCCTGTGCTATTGTCTCTTTCGCCAATTGATCTTCACTTTCTGTTCTTACGCTATTTACGCCATCAATACAAACATTAAAAAACTCGATTGCTCTGTAATAATCCATCCACCACGTATATAGGTCAGGATCAGAAGGATTGTAATATGGAGTTTTATAAATATAAGCAAAATATGAATCCAGATTTGGGAAAGAGCTTACCCAAAAATAGTTTGCCTGATTATTTGACATTTCAACATCGTCTGTTAAATAATTTAACCGACATCCGTTATTGTTATTTGAATAACCACCGGTCAAGGTAAAATCATTATTCAGCAATTTTTCAAAAGATGCAACGTCACCCTTCTCCGGAATTAATTTTCCGGCTGGTTTTACATCAAGAAACTTTGTACAGCCCGTAAAAATTAAGCCTGTAGATATAATTATTAGTGATATTAGTCTTTTCATTTTTATAAGTTTTAAAGATTCAGAGATAATCCAAAGTATAATTGAGCTCTTGCGTTTATTCCTTCAGGATCAAAATCAATACTTTTAGATGTAATACAGAAAAGGTTTCTACCCTGCGCATAAATTTTAACTCCCGCTAATCCTATTAGTTTTGTATAAGCAGACGGAAGGTCATAAGAGAGATATAACTCTCTTAATTTCAAAAAATTTGAACTTGCAGCAAAGGTATCGGCATAAGGGAGATACCACTGTTCAATATTGCCTGATACCAATTTTGGATATATTGTACTATTCTCATCTCCGGGATTTTTCCAACGCTCTCCTACGTGTCTGTTGTTAATGGTAGAACCATTAAACAGATCGGTTCTGAGATATCCTCCAAGTTTTGCAACGAACATCAGTGACAGGGTAAAATTTTTATAAGAAAAATTATTTCTAAAACTTAATTCATCTGAGGGAGTTGAACTTCCAATATATAAGGCGTCGGCAGGCTGAAGATTTCCGCTGCTGATTTTTTCACCCGCTTTATTAAAGTAAAGTGGAGTTCCGGTATTATCAAGACCTGCATACTTTACTCCCCAAACTCCGTACATTGGATGATTTGGTACCAGAGCTCCCGATGTAGTTGCATAATTCAGGATATGAGTTAGATTTCCATTATAAGTTAACAATTTATTCTTATTATTACTCCATATTAACTCTGAATTCCATCTGAAATTTTCAGATTTTAAAACGTCACCCGAAATTGTAAGTTCAAATCCATTATTTAAAACTGAACCTATATTCTGGTTTAGCGAATTTGTCCCTCTTGTATAATCTACTGCATCTGCAGCAATAAGGTCTGTACTCTTCTTGGAATAGTATTCAGCAATGATCCCTATTCTGTCATTTAGTAACGAAATATCAGCCCCGATATTGACAATACGAGTCCTCTCCCATCTGAGCTGATTGTTTGGGAATCCGGAAATTCCGTAAGAAATTCCGTTAGTGTTAGAGTTGAACGATCCTACACCAAGAACCAGATATGGGGTATGACTTAACGATATATTTCCGTTTACACCGTATGATCCCCTCAAATTAAATCTGTTAACAATCTGTTTGAAGGGTTTAAAAAAGTTTTCATCTGAGATCTTGTAAGTACCTCCTATAGACCAAGTTGGTTTATATCTGTACTTTGGGTCTGTTCCAAAAAAGTTGGTAAGATCTAATCTTACACTTCCACTTAATATATACTTGCTCATCAGTTCGTAAGAGCCATTAGCATACCACCCTGCAAACCTGTTATCTCTTACACTCATTGAACCTCCGTATGAGATAGTTCCCAAATTTGCCGGTGCTTTCTGAAAGAGCATATCACCCTTTATGTTATTGGTATTTTTATTATATTCATAAGGATCAAAACCGGTATTTACGCTTGCTGATACAGGATTATATCCAAGGTATGTAGGTAAAGATATAGTTTGATATGTATCCTTACTTATTTCTGTGCCGATAATTGCAGAGATTCTGTGATTATCATTATCAAGATTTTTCCGAAAATTAATCTGCCCTCTCAAGACCCACGACTCCATACTACCTTGGTTGCCATCGAGTTTGCCTCCATCTGGTATATATCTCTTTATTAAATTCGTACGTGAGGCTCCATCATTATAGGATGACCTCATAAAATATGATTCACCAAGTTTAACAATTTTTCTGTCATTCATACCTTTCACCCATGCACCTCCACCTGATAAAGATAAATCGTCGGATATTTTTAAAGTAATATCCCCACCTATTCTAATTTGAAGATTTTGATCCAATGTATACTGGTATTTCAGCTCATCTGCAGGATGATAGAGCATTGACTTCATCAGCGAATATTTTGAATATTCAGGAATTCTTCTCTGACCAGCTGGGTTATAAAATATCTCTTCACCGCTGTCACTATATAAATCGGTGTAAGGATCATTTCTGAAATTAGAGTAAGTTTCACCGCTTGAGACTGATTTTGTATAATTTATATTACTTAAAAATTTAAAAGTAAACCATTTTGTAGGTTTCCATATATTATTAACATCTGCGATCAGTCTGGAATTGTCATTATTGTCAAGGTTTCCAAACTCTTTATTAAGCTTTAGCGATCCGTTAAAAAGATTTTTTTCTGTTCCGCCGGAAATAGTAACGCTGTGTTGTTGAGATCTCTCCGGACGGAGAATATATCTCTCAATCTCTCTCATCGCATCATTGTTCCTTAGTAATTCAATTTTTGAATCTGCTTCAGAAGCACTCATCCACGACTGGCTTTTTGATAACATTAAATATTGAACTTCGGTTAGCCTGTTGAATGAGTTGTATGAACTTAGATAGGTAGTTGGATTGTTATTGAATAGATCAATCTCGGCATCTATGTAATCACTTATCGGGGCATAGTTCAGGGATTTAAAATTCAACTTCTGAGTTATACCGTAAGTTCCTTTATATGAAGCTGAAAATTTACCTGATTGCGCGTTTTTAGTCGTGATTACTATAACTCCGTTAGAGGCTCTTGCACCATAAATGGAGGCTGCAACAGCATCCTTTAGGATTGTAATATTCTCAACATTATCTGGATTTACCGATTCTAAATCAAGCCCACTTCCAATTAAAGGATATCCATCAACAACAATCAAAGGAGTTTTAACACCTGAAATGGTTGACAGTCCCCTAATTACAATAGTACCACTGTTAGATACCGAGACACCTGCGCTTTGTCCTTCAAGCATTGTTCTGAATGAAGGTTGTAATCTATTTTCAAGAGACTCAGAAGTAATTGTCGAATAAGAACCGGTTGCTCTCTCCTTCGATAATGTCTGGTATCCGGTAACTATCACATCACCAAGCTTAATCATATCCAGCTCCATTGACACATTAACTAATGATCTGTTATTAACCGGAATATATTGCTCCCTCATTCCTATAAATGAGAAAACGAGAACATCGTTTGGGTCGGCAGTTATTGAGTATGCTCCGTTAAGATCTGTTACCTGGAAACTATTTTTATTCTTTATTTTAATATAGGCACCCGGCAGTATCTGGCCGGTAGATGCATCAATAACAATCCCTTTAACCGTAAATTTTGATTGAGAATCAATTTTTTCACCGGATTTTGGCTGCTCCAGATCTGATCTGACTTTTTTATTCACGGCAGTCAAAACAACCTGTTTACCTTTAATTGTGTGGCTAATATCTGCCTCTTTAAAAAGATTTGTTATAACCTCTTTTACCTCACGCCCATTCTCATTGACAGTGACAATAATCTTATCAATTTCAAGGTTACTTGTATAAACAAATTTATAATCAGTTATTTCACTGATTTTGTTCAATACTGTTTTTAGTGGTACATCTTTAAAATTTAACGAAATTTTCTGTGCGTAAGCTCCGGATGGAACCAAACAGAAAAGTAAGCCGAAAAATAAAACAAAAATTTTACCTCCGTTTTTAAGTTGTTTTATCATATACTTTAGTTTTATGGTTTATTCTATTACAATAACTCATAGAAAAACCACATTATCGGGAGCAGATATTTTATAAAAAATTACTGGAAAATGACCTTATCATCTACAATTCTGTATTTAATAGATGTACATAAGTTGATAATATCCAATATCTGAACTAATGATTCAGATTTGAAGGTTGCGTTAAGTTTATAATTAAAGAACGAACTGTCCTTAACTTCAATTTTTTTTCCGTACCACCTCTCTATTACTTTCAGTACCTCATTCATTGGAGTATCCTCAAAAATTATCTCACCTTTAAGCCATGCAATATCCGTAGTTTTCTCAATCTGGGTAATTTTTGTTGTTCCATCAACTGCAATTGTTGCACAATCATTTGGTTTCAAATCCAGAACAACCTCCTCTTTATCTCTTCCGTAATTTGTAATCAGTTCAATTGAACCGTTATATAAAATAGCCTTGCTTACTAAATCATTTTCATAAGATTTTACTGAAAAAGCTGTACCTGTAACTCTGATAGTAAACCCTTTGGGCGTTTTGACAAGCATAGGTTTTGTACTATCTTTTTTAACTTCGAAATAGGCCTCTCCAGAAATCTCAACCTCTCTTAAATCTCCGATAAAATTATCCGGATATGCTAGTTTAGAGTCTGAATTTAACCACACTGTTGATCCGTCAGGTAAAACAACTTTTCCTTTAACACCCTTATAGGTATACATATACATCTGATTAACAACCACTATCTCTTCCGATTTACTATTTAACATTTTGGTGGAATTATCGACACCCAAGTCCCTTGTAAAGATTCCGGCAAATAAAATTACTACCGCAACTGAAGCTGCCGATGCAAAGCCAAACCAAAATCTACGATCATTGAGATTAGACCATCGTCTGTTTCTAATAGTATTTTTAATTTCCAATAGCTGTTTTTCTGAAGCCTCTTCATCAGGAGCAGATGATATAGCCCACATCATCTTTAACTCTGAAAATAGTTTCAGGTTTTCATCTGATTGATTAATCCACTCAAGCACCGCCTTGTTTTCACTTTCTGTGGCCTCTCCCCTAATCACTCTTATTATTATATTTTCATCCATATCCATAATACAGTTTAACCAATTAATTCCGCAATAAAACTTACCATCAATATAAAATAGTCCTTGAACACCTTCTTTAAAATTCCCATTGATGTTTTCAATCTGCTTTCAACTGTTCTTAGTGCTATACCTTGTATCTCTGCAATCTCTTTTTGCTTAAGATTGCCCGATTTACTCAATAAAAAAGTAGATCTAACCTTTTCGGGCATCATTTTCATCGCATTATCAAGAAGAGTTGTTATCTCTTTCTCGATCAATCTCCCCGAAGTATTATTTGATAATGAAAGCAGATTTATCTCTGTCTGCAATTTATAATTTGCATAATCTTTATACTTATTCTCGGTCTGTCTTCGCTTTAATATATTAATGCATAGATTTTTAGTAATTGTCAAGAGATATCCGTAAACCTCCTTTTCCGGATCAATTATTTGCCGTTTATCCCAAAGCTTAAGAAAAACCTCCTGAGCAACGCCTCTTGCCGATTCCGTATCGAAGAGGTATGAATAAGCAATATGTTGTATCTTAAGGAAATACTTCAGATATAACTGATTAAAAATTACCTCTTCTTCTAATCTCATAATAAAAACCAGACGTAATGATTGATTAATTTACAATCTCATCTGTAAATATACAACGAAGCACTATAAAACCACATTCAAAAATTAAGTTTTTGGTATATTTGAGTTAAATTATCTTCAATCGCTCTTTCATAAAATCTCCAACTATGATTAAACAAAGCATCTTAGTTTTATCTCTTATACTTTATATCCATTCCTGTGGTAAAGTATCTCAGCCTGCAAATGAAGATAATACTTCAATTACGACACCTGCTCCTCTCACCGATTTTGGCAAAAGTACATTCAGAGGGTACTCAGGAGGGCTATATCTTAAAGGATCAAATGTACGTCCGGAAAATCACAACTCTGATGGGGTTGCCATTGCCGGGACAATAAAACCACTTAACAACCTGGGAGAAGTTGATGAAAATAGTGGCCGAATTGTGTGGATTTCAATAGGTATGTCCAATACAACTCAAGAGACATCGGCATTTATACCGTTGGCAAATTCATATTCCGGAAAAAATCCCAAACTCACATTGGTCGACTGTGCAGAGGGTGGGCAGGACATCGTAAAAATAAATTCTGAATCGGCACCATACTGGCAAACAGTGAGTAACCGCCTCAATGCGGCATCAGTGAGCGCATCCCAGGTACAAATTATTTGGTACAAAGAGGCCGAGATATCTCCAAAAGACACAGCTTTTGCAACCTATCCTAATTCATTAAAAGAGAAATTCATTATTTCAATGCAGATGCTTAAGTCAAAATTCCCTAACCTCAAACTTGTTTACTTAAGCAGCAGAACTTATGCCGGTTGGGCAACCGGGACATTGAACCCTGAACCATATGCGTGGTACAGTGGCTGGGCAGTTAAACGTCTCATTGAAGATCAAATAAACGGGGTGCCTAATATCGCATATAAGGGAACTCAGCCAAAAGCTGCTTGGCTATCTTGGGGACCATACTTCTGGACAGAAGGCACAAAACCAAGAGAAGACGGAGTTACCTGGCTCCAATCAGATTATCAAACAGATGGTGTTCATCCCTCAAACTCGGGACGAATAAAAGTAGCAAATATGCTGCTTCAGTTTTTCTCGTCAGATCCAACAACCACCCCTTGGTTTTTAAAACAATAAGATTTGAGGTCGGAGCATAAAGGCAGATTATTGAAAACTTTATTAAATATTTTTTTGAAATAAAAAAAAATGCATTACTTTTGATGTTATTATAATATCATTTTAATATCACTTTTATGAAAAAAGAAGTTATCATTAATGCAACAAGTGGCTATCTGATGTTCTCCGTTTCTTTGCTGGCACTGGCCTCCGGCATCTACTGTCTTTCACAGTCATATGTGATCTTAGGCATTGCATCCCTATTTATTTTCATATTTCTGGTTCCCGGTTTTTTTATCATCAATCCTAACAATTCAAAGGTGTTGCTGTTATTCGGCGCATACACCGGAACTGTTAAGGAGAGCGGATTCTATTGGGTGCTTCCGTTTTATGCTAAATATGCGATTTCAATGAAGGCTCGTAACTTTGAGAGTGAAAGGATTAAGGTAAACGATAAACTCGGGAATCCAATTATGATTAGCTCTATATTGGTTTGGAAAGTGGATGACACTTACAAAGCTCTATACGAGGTAGACAATTTTGAAGAGTTTGTAAAGGTTCAGACAGATTCGGCTGTTCGCAAGCTCGCAGGCTCATTCCCTTATGATCAGTTCGAAGACGAGCAGGCAAGTATTACTTTAAGTTCTAACTTTGAGGATGTAAATAAGAGTCTTGAAGAGGAGGTATCTGAGAGGTTAAAACTGGCCGGTATAACAGTAATTGAGGCAAGAATAGGTTATCTTGCTTATGCGCCGGAGATAGCACAGGCAATGCTTAAGAGACAACAGGCAACTGCAATAATCGCTGCTAGAAGCAAAATTGTAGAGGGGGCAGTAGGTATGGTAGAGACAGCTCTAAAGTTATTATCTAACAAGAAGATAGTTGAACTGGACGAAGAGAAAAAAGCTGCTATGGTGAGTAATTTGCTGGTCGTTCTTTGCGGAGATAAGGAGACTTCACCGGTGATCAATGCAGGAACTTTAAACCAATAGAAGATGGCAGAAAAAAAATCATTTGTTCTACGCATCGACACCGAGACGATGAAAGCAATTGAAAAATGGGCTGCCGATGAATTCAGGAGCATAAATGGTCAGTTGGAATGGATGATAAACAAAAGTTTGAAAGATGCTGGCAGGTTAAAAAAAGATACCAAATAGCAGATTCTCATTATGCATTTTAAACGAATATTAGTTTTTTGCGGGTCGAGCTCCGGTAGCAATATTATCTACCTGGAGCAGGCCCGCTTGCTTGGCAAAGAGTTGGCAAAAAGAGATATAGAACTTATTTACGGCGGAGCAAAGGTAGGGCTTATGGGAGCAGTTGCCGATGGCGTTCTATCAGAGGGGGGCATTGTAACAGGAATAATGCCGGAGTTTCTTAAAAAAAAGGAGATTAACCACGCTAATCTTAGCGAACTCATCTGGGTTAAAAGTATGCACGAACGCAAAACTCTAATGAGCGAAATGTGTGACGCAGTTATAGCACTTCCCGGCGGATACGGAACTCTGGAAGAGTTTTTTGAAATTCTCACCTGGGCACAGTTGGGCCTTCACAATAAACCGATGGCAATTCTCAATATAAATGGTTTCTACGACCATCTTCTGGCCCTTATTGACAATATGGTAAAAGAGCATTTTCTTAAAGAGTCCAATATGAATATGATATTGGTAAGTGACAACATCCCGGAACTTTTAGACAAAATGGAAAACTACCGGCCAGTATATGTTCCAAAGTGGATATGATCTTATAAAAAGAGTTACAACCCTCTCTGGGAAATTCTTACCTGACATAATAGTAAAAGGTTACACTAATATTTACACTCCCAAACTTCACTTCAACTAACTGTTAGTATAACTTAATAGTAGAGCATACCTATTTTTACACCCATATTTGCAAGTTTAAAATTTTTATCATTATATTCGCCCCGATAAAAAAATATAAACTAAAACAAAACCCTATGCTACTTCATCAGCAATTTGTCCGAATGGCTAAAAAGAATGCTAAAAAGTTAGCTATCATAGACAAGACAACCGATAAAAAAGTTCCATACGACAGAGCGCTTATTGGTGCTCTAATTTTAAGCAAAAAATTTAAAAATTACGATCCCGGCTTTCTCGGAATAATGATTCCTACATCTGCCGGTTGCACTCTTGCAACAGTTGCGACAATAATGAGCGGGAGGATTCCTGTGATGATAAACTACTCTACCGGTGCCGAGACAAATGTAAAGTATGCCCAGAAAAAATGCGGTTTTAAAACAGTTATAACCTCAAAAGCACTGCTTGAGAAGATTGGATGCCCTGTTATGGATGGGATGGTGATGATTGAAGATATAATGGCCGGCGTAACTACCGGAGATAAACTCAAAGCAGCACTAACATCAAAACTTCCTACTGACCTTATTTTAAAAACTATCCACAAAGGAGATGAGAATGACACAATTGCAATTCTCTTTACCAGCGGAAGTGAAAAGGATCCTAAGGCTGTACAGCTTACACACAAGAATATTTCGTCTAACATCGAGAATTTCGGCAACTATGTCAATATCTCATCAGAGGATGTACTGCTTGCAAATCTGGTGTTTTTCCACATCTTCGGCCTAACTGTTAACCTGTGGGTTTCACTTTATTACGGGATGACTATGGTAACATA
>JAUYTH010000165.1 GCA_030695165.1 Bacteroidales bacterium | reverse complement strand
AAAAGAGGCGTGGTCAGAAGGACCATATCCATCTTTTGTAACGGTAATATTCAGGTTATACTCCTTATTAGCAGACGCGAGAATTGAGTCTGCCCCTAAAAAAGTGCCTGCTCCCCCTGCCTGAACTCTTTTATCATTCATTCTTCCGACCATATCAAGGTTTATCATAAGGGAAGGCAACAAATTTAATGAAGTAAGGGTATCGGCTACTATTCTGGATCCAATAAGGCCCCTCTCCTCTGCTCCAAATGCAGCGATAGCAACTCCATACGAGTGGTTAGAGTCTGGATTACTATCTATCCTTGCAGATAAAACCCTTCCAATTTCAATTACAGATACAACTCCGCTTCCGTTGTCGTCTGCCCCGTTATGAATTTCACCCTCATTTTTATACATACTTCCGCTACCTTTACCCCCCAGCCCCAGATGGTCATAGTGTGCTCCGGCGAGTATATATCTCTTTTTATCCGGCCCTGGTTTAACAGCCAAGACGTTAAATGATCTTCCTTTTACGACATCCACTCTGCTGTCAATCTTACAGATTATCCCCTTTTGTGATATTATATAATTTGCAATCTCTCTAGAGATATTGACTACCGGTATTGAAACGCCCGGTGATCTAACGCTTTTTGGGAGATTAATAAGTGTGTCGCTGTAAAAAAATAACCCCTCATATCCTTGTTGAGAGACAGGAGTTGTAAAGAATTGCACAGAATCGGGCTCTACTTTTATGAGTGCTATTTTCCCTTTTTTGCTAACTGAACTTATGAAGTTTTTATCAATCACTTCAACCTCTCCCTCAATAGATGCAGAAGGTGAAACAGGTGAGATAAAGTAGTCTTTATCCTTAACAAGGTTTTTTCCTGAAACAGTAATAAATGAGCCCTCAATAATCTCCCTGCGGATTATAAAATCGAAAGGAACCATTAGAGAGTTTCCAATCAATGGAATAAACCCATAATTTATAAGCTTTTCTGATATGAAAGCCGCAGCAAGAGAGTCTTCCTTTGTACCCGGGGCTCTACCTTTAAGAGAATCCGCGGAAAGATATTGTAAATTCTCTTTTAAAAGGATGGTATCTGCTTTGTATTGCTGAGAAAATAGAGAAGATTTAAAAATAAAGATAGAAGTGATTAAAAATAAGATTCTTGGAGAATCTAATAGCCTTTTATAGTTAATTATCATTTTTATTGCTCAATATCAATTATTTACAAATATAATCAAAAAATTACTAAAAAAAATTTGGTAATGAAAAAAAAGAGCCTACATTTGCAGTGTACTACTACACTAATACACTAAATTAAATAATATGGTATCAATTGAAAATCTGAATTTTAATTATTCCAGAAATATTGTCTTTAAAGAGATAAATCTTTCTCTTGAATCAGGAAAGATTTACGGTCTGCTTGGTCAGAACGGAGTCGGAAAAACAACATTGCTAAAAATATTGGGAGGTTATTTAAAAATTAAGAGCGGTAATTGTAATGTTATGGGATATGCACCATTCTCACGGAATCCTAAGTTCCTTGAGAGAGTCTTCTTTGTTCCGGAAGATTTTATTGCACCCGATATGGTTATTAATGAATATGCCCGACTAAGGGGGGAGTTTTACCCAAAGTACGATGGTCTGAAATTCAGTAAATTAATCACTGAATTCGAGGTAAACGGAGATAGTAAATTCAACAAACTATCTTACGGGCAGCAGAAAAAAGTGATTATTGCATTTGCACTCTCTGTAAATGCAGATCTTATCCTTATGGATGAGCCCAGCAACGGACTTGATATCCCATCAAAATCTCAGCTAAGAAAAATTATTTCAGAAGCATCCTCAGATGAGAGTTGCATTATAATCTCTACACATCAGGTCCGAGATCTAGAAAACTTGATCGATCCAATAATTATTTTGGATAAAAATGGTGTTTTATTGAATGAGAGTATCGAAAGGATTTCGGAAGAACTCAACTTTTCTTTTAGAGGAGCTGCACAATCAGATGCACTTTATTGTGAAACAACTCCGGGAGGGTATCTTGTAGTGGAGAGAAACATCAATAATTCGGAGTCAAAAGTTAACATAGAGGCTCTTTTTAATGCAACACTACAAAACAAATCTCAGATTAAAGAAATATTCAGCACAAACAAATAAAACTATGAAAACAACTTTCAATATAACCAGATTTGGAAAACTATTCAAGAAAGAGTTCGTTGAGAGAGCTCCCGTAATTTTCAAAATGATGGCAGTAATCTCTCTCATTCTGATTGGGATTTGGCTTACATCAATTCTTTTCGGCACAGATATCATATTTCAAACTAAAATCCGTTCTGTATATATCTATTTGATTGTGTTTGGAACTGCCGTTGTTGCTCCATTCGCTTTTTATAATGATTTTAACCATACAAAAAAAGGGTTGGATTATATATCTCTTCCAGCATCAATTTCGGAAAAATTTCTTTCAATGTTTGTGCTATCTCTAATTATTATACCTGTTATAGCCTTTATAACTGTAATGTTTGCAGATACAACAATTGCTATTATAAGTCCGACTTATTTCTCCGGATTTATATTTTCAGATAACTTATTCTTTAGTAAACTATTCTACTCTATTCCAGACCTATTTATACTGCCATCTATGTGTTTTTTAGGGAATCTGATTTACAGAAATAATAAAGTAGTTAAAACATTTCTTTCTGCAGCCGGAGTATATATCCTACTTGCAGCAATATTGGTATTCCTATTCCAATACCTCTTTAAAACAGAATTGAATACTCTCGGCAGTAACTTTAATTATAGATTCGATAACCTTATTAATCTTTACCAAAGTGATTTTATTGCAAAATTTCCTGTAATGAAATTCGCAACTGGGGTAATGGCCCTACTGTATAATTTTGGTATACCTGCTGCTGCTTTGACAGGAGCATATTATAGAATTAAAAATATTCAATATTAAAATATTATGGTCTTTAACGAACATAAGCCAATATATCTGCAAATCTCCGATAATGTTTGTGACAAAATACTTAGCGGAGAGTGGAGTGCCGAAGAGAGAATTCCATCGGTGAGAGAGTTGGGCACAATTTTAGGAGTTAATCCTAATACAATAATGAGAACATATGACCATCTCCAGACAATAGAGATTATATATAACAAAAGAGGAGTAGGGTATTATGTTACTTCAAACGCCCGAGTAAAAATCATTAAAATACAAAAAGATCAATTTCTAAAGGAAGATTTACCTCAAATCATTAAAAAGATGTCTCAGCTCGGTATAAATCCTTGTGAACTATTCAATTGTTAAACAAAAAAAGTTATGACTCATTTTAATCTAATGCTCACTCCTGTCTAAGTTCATCTCAGAGTGTTCTTCAGAAAAACTCTTTAATAAAAGTATATGTAGATGGGAAAGCCACAATAGTATCAAAAGATGAAGTTGTAGCTATTCTTAATGAGAGAGTTCCGTCTATTATTAAAAAATCTCAAAAAGGGGAATTAATGCTATTGATTTGTTTAAGAAATGATAGTGATTATTGATAAAATAAATCTGTTTTAGTGCAACTTTTTCACCTTTTGTTTCGTCTATTAGTGTGAAACAAGTATTATGTTTTACAAACTACTAAACTAACACAACTACTATGCAACGCAAGTTTTTTTTACTCCTTCTTTTGACATCAACTCTTTTCACATCGATCTACT
>JAUYTH010000143.1 GCA_030695165.1 Bacteroidales bacterium | reverse complement strand
AACCTGGTCAATTTTTCAAAAATCTCCTCTTAAGAACCTGGCAATCAAATCTCCGAAAACAGGGGCATCGAACCTTGGAAAGTGAAGATATTTAACCTTTGACCCACTGCTCTCAAAATATTGTTGCAAAAGATTTATCTGGGTAGATTTCCCCGCTCCATCCAAACCTTCTAATACGATTAACATAATAAAATCTTATATTTGTGCTCCAAGCAAAGTTAGGCATTTTATGGCAAATATTCTACAAACCCGTCAACCTCTGGTGATGGGAATCATAAACCTGAGCCCCGACTCTTTTTACGAGGGAAGCCGATCTCTCACGCAGGAAGATTTTGAGAAGAGGTATGGGATTATGCTGGAGCAGGGGGCAGATATTGTAGATATAGGAGCTTGCTCCACCAGACCGGGATCTACTCCGGTTGAGGAGGAGGTTGAGTGGGAGTTACTAAAGCCTGCCCTGAAAATAATCCTAAAAGTTTTTCCTCACTCTACATTCTCTCTGGATACATTCCGTTCATCCATAGTTGAGAGAGCCTACGATTTTGTCGGAGACTTCATTATCAACGATATCTCTTCGGGAGAGGATGATTCAGAGATGATTCCTATGGCTGCAAGGCTGGAGCTTCCATATATAGCTATGCACAAAAAAGGGACACAGCAGACAATGCAGAGCCTTTGTCAATATGAGGACGTTGTAAAAGAGGTTGCAGAGTATTTCCGGCTCTTTGTTCAAAAGGCTACTCAGGCCGGAATAAAAGAGATAATTGTAGATCCCGGGTTTGGATTTGCAAAAAATCTGGACCAGAACTATCAACTCCTAAACAACCTTAATGGGTTGAAGCCTGTAAAGGAGGATGGAACAAGCTACCCCCTTCTTGCCGGTATCTCCAGAAAGAGTATGATCTACCGTCTGCTGGAGAGCACACCGGACGAGGTTCTCTCTGCAACATCTGCACTAAATCTTTTAGCTCTTGTAAATGGAGCCGATATACTAAGAGTTCACGATGTTAAGGAGGCAAAGGAGATTATAACTTTATTCAGAACAATAACTAAAAACAGATAATAACGAAGATATGCTTAATACACCTTTAACAGCAATCTCTCCCGTAGATGGCAGATACAGCTCTCAGGTTAAGGAGTTGACCCTATACTTTAGTGAGTTCGCTCTTATTAAATACAGAATCAGGGTAGAGATAGAGTACTTTATCTCGTTGTGTGAAATTCCATTGGCACAGCTTAAAGATATTGATCCGGAAAAATTTAAGGAGCTGCGACAGATATACACCTCTTTCACTCTTGAACAGGCAATGGAGATAAAAGAGATAGAGAAGGTTACAAACCACGACGTAAAGGCAGTAGAGTATTTCATAAAGAGCAGGTTTGAGAAGCTTGGGCTGGAGAGATACTGCGAATTTGTCCACTTTGGTCTCACTTCTCAGGATATCAATAACACATCGGTACCTCTCTCTCTTCTGGAGGGGGTTCGCGATTGTTACCTCCCGCAATTGAATGTGATTCAGAAAAAACTTAAAGAGATGGCATTAGAGTGGTCTGAGGTATCTATGCTGGCCAGAACTCACGGTCAGCCCGCCTCCCCCACCAGGCTTGGTAAGGAGATAGAGGTCTTTGCCGTGAGACTCAATGAGCAGATATCAATGTTGAGCACAATTCCTTTCGCTGCAAAGTTCGGAGGGGCCACAGGTAACTTTAATGCACACTATGCAGCATATCCACATATTGACTGGAACAGTTTTGCCGTATCTTTTGCAGAGGGTAGGCTGGGGCTGAAACGCTCCTACCCTACAACTCAGATAGAGCACTACGACTACATTGCAGCTCTTTTCGACAATATGAAGAGGATTAACAATATCCTAACTGACCTCTGCAGGGATATCTGGAGCTATATCTCTATGGAGTATTTCCGTCAGAAAATCAAAGAGGGAGAGATAGGGTCATCTGCTATGCCTCACAAGGTTAACCCAATAGATTTTGAAAACGCAGAGGGGAATTTGGGTGTTGCTAATGCTCTTTTTGAACACCTCTCGGGCAAACTGCCAATCTCCAGACTTCAGAGAGACCTTACAGACTCTACAGTCTTGAGAAACATCGGGGTCCCTTTTGCACACACAATAATCTCTTTTAAATCTCTTGAGAAGGGGTTAAATAAACTAATCCTCAATAAAGTTGCAATTGACAAAGATCTGGAAAACAACTGGGCTGTTGTTGCAGAGGGGATTCAGACAATACTCCGAAGGGAGGGCTATCCAAAGCCTTACGAAGCGTTAAAATCACTTACACGCACAAACAGGCCTATTGACAAAGAGTCTATTGCAAGTTTTATAGACTCTTTAGATGTAAGTGACTCTATCAAGGATGAGTTGCATAATATTACTCCTCAAAGCTATACAGGAATTTAACTATGAAAAAAATTGATATTGCAATAAAAAGGTACACTCTTGTTGTGCTTATGTCTGCTCTCTTTTGTGGTGCGTTTGCTCAGGATTACGACAAATATTTCACTCCAGAGAGGTTAAGGATTGATGTGGTTTTCGCCGGAGATGCATCCTCCCAAAGCGTATATCTGAACTCTCTTCACAGAGAAGAGTTTTGGAGCGGTTCAAGGGCAAATCTCAAAGATCCTTTTAATTACGGAGAGTACCACTACAGGGTTATAACTAAAACCGGTGAAGAGATATTCTCTAAAGGGTTTAACTCTCTTTTTCAGGAGTGGAGAACAACATCCGAGGCAAAAGTGAGCAGAAAAGCCTTTGAGTGCTCTTACTGGATTCCCTTTCCAAAGGAGAGTGTGGTGGTGGTCTTTTACGAAAGAGATAAAAAGAGCGGAGAGTTTCGGGAGATGGGAAGGTTTCCTGTCGATCCTGCAGATAAGCTAATCAACAGAGAGATACAGAATAGCTACAAAATAGATACAATCCTATATAACGGAGCATCTTCAAATAAAGTAGATCTGGTTTTTATAGCCGAGGGTTATACAGCACAACAGATGGAGAAGTTCTCCCGGGACGCCAAAAGGTTTGCAGGTTATCTGTTTGATATCGAGCCATACAAATCCAGGAAGAGTGACTTCAACATCTGGGCGATATTGTCGGAGTCTCAAGATTCAGGTACTGACATTCCTCAGCAGGATATATGGAGGAGAACCGCCGTTTCGTCCAATTTCTTCACCTTTCATATAGACAGATATCTAACTGCCCCAAACCAGAAGATAGTTGCCTCTGTAGCCTCAAACAGCAACTGCGACGCTCTATATGTTATTGTCAACACAGAAAAATACGGAGGGGGAGGAATTTTCAACTTTTACGGACTTAGTATGTCGGACCACAAGCACTCTGCCCAGGTGTTTGTTCACGAATTGGGGCACAGCTTTGCCGGGCTTGGAGATGAGTACTACTCATCTGAGGTTGCATATGAGGAGTTCTATAATCTCAAGTTGGAACCGTGGGAACCAAACATCACCACTATGGTAAACTTTGCCGGCAAGTGGAGAGATATGATATCTGCAGAAGTACCGCAGCCTACTCCCAATGACCCGGCTTATAAAAACATTACCGGCCTCTTTGAAGGGGGTGGTTATATGGCAAAAGGGATTTTCCGCCCGTATCTGGATTGCAGAATGAAGTCTAACACTGCCGAAGGGTTCTGCCCTGTTTGCAGCAGGGCAATCAACTTAATGATAGATTACTACACAAAGTAGTAGCGAAGAGTTAGAAAAATAGCCAAAGAATGTTAAAAAAAGAGTATAAATATTTCCTGTTTGATTTAGACCGCACCATCTGGGACTTTGACACAAATGCCTGCAACAACATCTACTCATTACTCGATGAGTACTCCTTACAGCATATAGATAAGGAGGAGTTCTACAAAACATTCGACAGCGTCAATCACAGGCTGTGGGCTTTGTATGAGCAGGGTGAACTGCCTAAATCTGTTTTAAGATCTGAACGTTTTTACCAAACCCTCTCTTTATTCGGGATTGATAACAGAGAGCTCTCCCAAAAGATGGGCGAGGAGTATCTTGAGAGAATGCCTTACCAGAAAGCTCTTATGCCACACGCTCTTGAGGTGTTGCAGGAGCTTAAAAATAGAGGGTACAGAATGGCCCTCATCTCAAACGGGTTTAAGGAAGTTCAGTACAAAAAGCTCATCTGCTGTGGTATTGACAGCTTTTTTGATGCTGTTCTCATTTCGGAGGAGCAGGGTGTGCACAAACCCAGCCCAATAATCTTTAAAAGAGCACTCAATGCAATAGATGGTATAAAGAGTGAAGCTTTAATGGTTGGAGATGATTTCGCGAACGATATTGAG
>JAUYTH010000122.1 GCA_030695165.1 Bacteroidales bacterium | reverse complement strand
ATTCCAAAAATAAAATTATCTGTTTGCTCCATTTTTATATTTATGTTAATCTGTATGAAGGCTCTCCCACTCCTTAAATTTTAAATCCAGTGAAGATTTAACCAGTTCATACTCTTTTATCATCTCCGGCAAAGATACACTATTATGGCTCTCAGACAATATATGCTCCAATTCAGATATCCGCTTCTCCAGTTGAGCGATGCTCTCTTCGCACCTCTCTATTGAGTTTCTCTTCCGTTTTACCTCTCTGTCAATCTCTTTCTGTTGCAAATAGGTTAATCCCGGAGGGTTTACTCTATTATTGCTTTTGTTAAAAGCAGTAGAGTCGTTACTTTTTACAGTTTGAGAATCCTGTTTTACTATCTGAAGTTCATCCAGACTCTCTATCTGTTTTCTCTGTAGAAACTCCTCCAATCCACCCAGATGCTCTCTTACATATCCATCTTTAAATTCATAGATTTTATCTACAAGACCATCAAGAAAATCTCTGTCGTGTGAGACCAGCACCATTGTGCCGTCATATCTTTGCAATGCCAGTTTAAGAATATCTTTTGATTTGATATCCATATGGTTGGTAGGTTCATCAAGAATAAGAAGGTTGTGTGGTTTGAGTATAAGTTTTGCCATTGCAAGCCTGGACCTCTCACCTCCGCTAAGGACAGCAACTTTTTTATCAATATCCTCACCTCTAAAAAGAAATGCTCCAAGAATATCTCTTAATTTGCTCCTGATATCTCCGGTTGCAGCTTTATCAAGTGTATCAAATACAGTGTCATCCTTCGAAAGAAGCTCATCCTGATTCTGTGCATAATAACCGGCTGCAACGTTGTATCCGGTCTCAACTTCACCTTCTGTTGGTTTTAAGTCACCGGTTATGAGCCTCATAAAAGTTGTTTTCCCCTCTCCATTCTTTCCCAGCAGAGCGACCTTCTCTCCTCTCTCAATTGTAATATCAACATTGGAGAATATTATCTTTGGTCCGAAGGCCATTTTTAGGTTGCGTGCCTTTATAACAACCTGTCCCGATCTAGGAGATGGTGGAAACTTGACGAAAAGCCTGGATTTATCCTCTTCATCCACCTCAATTCTCTCTATCTTCTCCAGTTGCTTTATTCTAGATTGTACCTGATTGGATTTGGTTGCCTTGTAGCGGAATCTCTCAATAAACTCCTCTGTCTTATCTATAACTCTCTGTTGATTATCATAGGCAGCTCTCTGCTGCTCCATCCGCTCCTTTCTGAGTATTATATATTTAGAATATGGCACCTTATAATCGTTTATCTTGCCCAGAATAATCTCAACTGTTCTTTTGGTAATACTATCCAAAAAACGCCTGTCGTGAGAGATAAGTACTATTGCGCCCCTGAAGCTCTGCAAATACTGCTCAAGCCATCTTATTGACTCAATGTCCAGATGATTGGTGGGTTCATCCAACAATAGTACGTCCGGCCTGCGCAGTAACACTTTAGCAAGCTCTATCCTCATATTCCATCCTTGACTAAGCTCAGATCTCTTTCTGCCAAACTCTTTTCTGTTAAAACCAAGACCAGTTAAAATTCTCTCCGCATCTGAGAGAGGATTTCCATTTTCAAGAACGTGAAATTTATCTGTGAGATCATTGAGTTTAATCAATAATTTATGGTATTCATCACTCTCATAGTCTATTCTTTGCTCTATCGCACTATTCACTACCTCTATCTCTTTTTCAATATCCGTTAAATATGAGAATGCCATCATTGCCTCTTCAATGACAGTAGTAGTTTTAGAAAACTCCATCTCCTGAGGAAGGTAGCCGATGCTCAGTTCACCGGGCATTTGAACCTTGCCTGATGAGGGTTGGGTAACACCTGAAATGATCTTTAAAATTGTTGTTTTTCCGGCACCGTTTCTGCCAACAAGACCAATACGGTCATCGTCATTGATATGAAAATTGACCTGATCGAAAAGCAAAAAACCTCCGAAAGAGACAGTTAGGTTATTTATCGATATCACGGCAGATTAGTATGCTAAATTCATACAGCAGGTACAGAGGTGTTCCTACAACAAAGAGAGTGAATGCATCTGCACTCGGGGTTATCACTGCTGCAACAATTATAAGTATTGTAAATGCGTGTTTTCTGTATTTTTTGAGCATACTTTTGGTGATGATTCCCATTCTGGAGAGGATGGCAGCCAGTGCCGGCATCTCAAACACTACACCCATAATGAGTATAAGCCAGGTAAACATTGATATATAAGATTTTAGAGAGATCTGGTTTACTACCCAATCACTTACCTGATAGGTTCCTAAGAATCTTACCGTTAAAGGGAAAACAAAAAAGTATCCTACTAAAACTCCAATAAAAAAAAGAACCGAAGCAAACGCAAAGGCCCGTTTAACTGCTGCCTTCTCTTTTTGGTAAAGGCCCGGACTTACAAACGACCATAGTTGATACAAGATATATGGCACAGCCAGTATAAAAGCAAGCGTCATAGAGACGCTCATATGTGTAAAAAACTGGGCAGAGAGCTCTATATTTATAAGAGTTACCGAAAAGGGTGCAGGTGAGGGAATCCCAAGCAGAGAGGACAACGATTCAAACCATTTGTAAAGAATAAAATTTGAATCTACCGGCGCAAAGATAATCTCGTCAAAAACTAGTCGCTTGTTGAGGAAAACCACCCCCATAAGCACAAATACAACAATAGCCGAGCGAAAAAGTACTCCTCTAAGCTCGTCCAGATGGTCCCAGAATGTCATCTCTTTACTCTCAGACACTTCTCTATCTATTTTAAGGATGAGCCGTTGTCGTTGTCCTGTTTAATATCTTCCTCTACGCCTTTCATCCCGTCTTTAAAGCTTTTAACGCCTTTACCAAT
>JAUYTH010000117.1 GCA_030695165.1 Bacteroidales bacterium | reverse complement strand
CGATGAAGTTTAAAAAAAATATTAAGTGGATTATTGCCGTTGCGCTTGTATTAATAGTAGTACTTGCAGTAATAGGAAGCAAAAATAATAAGAGTGCAATCCAGGTGACAACCGAGAAGATTGGCAAGAGCAGCATTATTGAGGTAATTCCAGCAAACGGTAAGATAAAGCCTGTTGAAGAGGTGAAAATCAGCCCTGACGTCTCCGGTGAGATTATTGAACTCCACTTTAAGGAGGGAGATTATATCCACAAAGGAGATCTTATAATTAAAATCAAGCAGGATGTATATATCTCTATGAGAGAGCGCGCAGAGGCATCCCTAAACTCTGTTAAGGCACAGCTCACACAAATGCAGGCACAGTTTTCTCAAATTGAACAAACCTATACCAGAAACAAAACTCTTTTTGACCAGAATGTAATTTCTGAATCTGAATATGAGAGCGTTTTCTCTCAGTATAAGGTTGCCAAAGAGCAGATAAAAGCAGCCGAATTTAATGTTAAAAGCGCAGGCGCAACTCTTAAAGAGGCGGTTGAAAACCTTACAAAGACTGTAATATATGCGCCAATGGACGGGATTATCTCCAAAATGAGCGTAGAGAAGGGTGAGAGAGTTGTAGGTACCAGTCAGATGGCAGGTACAGAGATGCTACGTATTGCAAATTTTGAGCAGATGGAGGTTTTAGTGGATGTCAACGAGAATGACATTATCCGGATTGAGAAAGGAGATACTGCAACAGTTGAAGTAGATGCCTACCCGAATCGTAAGTTTACAGGAGTTGTTACACAAATAGCAAACTCTGCCAAGAATATCGGATCTTCAATTGACCAGGTAACAAATTTTGAGGTTAAGATATATCTTATCACCGACTCATATTCAGATCTTGCACTGGATGGTAAAAATCCATTCCGCCCCGGAATGTCTGCATCGGTTTCAATTCAGACATCGAGAGTAGAGAACGCTCTTGCAATACCGCTTCAATCTATAACCACCCGTTCTGACCTTATTACAGACAGCGTCAAAGCAAAGATGGGTGTTAATGAGTCTCTTGAGCAAGTTTTTGTTGTAAAGGAAGATAACTCTGTAGAGGTTAGGACAATCACAACAGGAATCCAGGATCTAACCAAAATAGAGGTGGTTACTGGACTTAACGAGGGAGATGTAATTGTAACAGCCCCGTTCTCTGCTATCAGCAAAACATTGAAGAGAGATACTAAGGTAAAGATTGTTACCGATGAGATGCTTAAGAAACCAATAAAACTTTAATGTCAGCCTCCAATCCACTACTGCTCTACATTGAAACCAGTACTGAGGTGTGCTCAGTTGCAATATCCTCTTCAGATGTGGTTTTATACCGGAACGTAGTACGGGAACCTAAAGCTCACGCCCGCATAATTGCCCCAATGATTGAAAAACTTTTCAAAGAGGTTGGCTTTGGGATTGACGATTGTGATGCGGTGGTTGTTAGCGAAGGTCCGGGATCATATACAGGGTTAAGGGTTGGGGTTGCTTTAGCTAAAGGCCTCTGTTTTGCATCAGGGAAACCGCTCATTTCGGTAGGATCTCTGGATCTGATTGCCAATCTGGCATCAGATATTATCTTATCACATACAGCTACACAAGAGTACTCCTGTGTAGAGTCAATTGTTCCTATGATAGACGCCAGAAGGATGGAGGTCTACACTGCAATCTATACAAAAGATGCAAAGAGGTTGGCACCTGTTGAGGCTCTTGTAGTAGATGAAAATAGTTTTGCAGATCTTCTTTCAAAGGGAGTTACCCTCTTTTGCGGCGATGGCTCAGCAAAAGTCAGTACTATAATTGACCACCCGAA
>JAUYTH010000140.1 GCA_030695165.1 Bacteroidales bacterium | reverse complement strand
TTGACGAGATGTTCGGTATGGAGATTGGTATTTGCGAAGAGAACGTTATTGTTGCTCAAAAAATTAAGGTAACATCACCGGATTCTGTCTCAATTTTAGCAATAATAGAGTGGCAGGCGTGTGACGACCAGTCTTGCCTCCCTCCTACAGATAAAGAGTTTAAAATAAAATTACCGGGTGCCGGTAAAAAGGCTGTTGCAGCAACTGCAACATCAACGCAGGCTCCCTCATCGGCAAAACCGGATATAAAAACAGATAATAAACCAGTCACAGAAGAGGTTAAAGAGCAGGCAGTGGCTATTGAGGCTGTGCCTGCGGTTGTTGAACCTGCACAGACAGAAGGAGAGACAATATCTTCCCCCTCTGAAGAGTTGGCATCCTCTCCCCTGGATGAATCAACTCGTAAATCTATTTGGGGAGTAATTATTGAGGCTATCATTTGGGGTTTTGTTGCACTTCTGACCCCGTGTGTTTTCCCGATGGTTCCGATGACTGTATCTTTTTTCCTTAAGAACAGCCAGTCCAATGCAAATAGTGACTCTGACGACCCAAAGGCAGCAAAAAGAAAATCGTCAAATGGCAGGATAATGGCCTCATTCTTTGGAGCCTCAATCATTCTTTTGTATACATTGCCTATCGCAGCAATAATAATGATAACATATTTCGCCGGCGGAGAGGCTGTAACTGCAGATATCTTCAACTGGCTTGCCACCCACTGGGTTCCAAATGTTCTCTTCTTTTTAATCTTTATGATTTTCGCAGCCTCCTTCTTTGGCGCATTTGAGATTGTCCTGCCTAGCTGGCTTGTAAATAAAACAGATTCCAAATCGGATAAAGGTGGTTACATAGGGGTCTTCTTTATGGCCTTAACGCTTGTGCTGGTCTCTTTCTCCTGCACAGGACCTATTGTAGGAACAATTTTAATAAAATCTACCCAGGGAGAGATCTGGGAACCAATCATAACAATGTTCGCCTTCTCGGCAGCATTTGCGCTTCCTTTCACAATATTTGCTTTTGCACCTTCACTGTTAAAAGATCTTCCAAAATCGGGCGGATGGCTCAACTCTGTTAAGGTTGTTCTGGGATTCATTGAGGTTGCCCTTGGATTCAAATTTCTTAGTGTTGCCGACCAGACATACCATTGGGGTCTTTTGGACAGGGAGATCTATCTTGCAATCTGGATTGTAACCTTTACCCTTATGGGCTTCTATCTGCTGGGCAAACTAAGATTTGCACACGATACTCCGGAGCAGCACATTACAGTGAAAAGACTTGCTCTTTCGATCATTACATTCTCTTTTGTAGTCTATATGATACCGGGAATGTGGGGAGCACCCCTTAAAGGTCTCTCCGGATATATGCCTCCTATGAGCAGTCAGGATTTCCAGAGTGCACAGCTAAATGATCTTAAAAGCATAAGCATATCTAATACAGGTGGAGAGAACTCAGGTTCTGCTCTTGGCAATGACCTGGGATTCAAACCAAAGTACAGCGATTTTTTACATCTGCCTCACGGTCTGGAAGGGTTCTTTGAATATACTGAAGCATTAGAGTATGCCAAGAGAGTAGGGAAACCGCTTTTTGTAGACTTTACAGGACACGGTTGTGTAAACTGTCGTGAAATGGAGGCCAGAGTGTGGTCAGATCCTCAAGTGTTAAAATTGCTTAAAGAGCGCTTCGTTCTGCTTGCTCTCTATGCAGATGATAAGAAAGAAGCTCAGGAGAAGGATTGGATTACTACCGAAAGCGGAAGAGTATTAAAAAGTATAGGAAAAATAAATGCAAATCTTGCAATGTCAAAATATGGCGTTAATGCACAACCCTATTATGCCATTATTGACCCTGCAACAGAGGCACACCTTACAACTCCAAGAGGTTATAACCTGGATATCCAGGCCTTTATAACATTCCTTGAGACAGGTGCAAACAATTATAAAAAATAGTCCGGTATTAGGTGTTTGTTTCCCGGATTATAGTTAGGTCAGAGGCGAGTGATAATAAATGAGGCGGGAGATTTGGTTAGTTGAGTTAGTGGTTAATAGTTAAGTGGGAAAGGCCGGAGTAGTTACCCGGCCTTTTTTTTTGAGGTACCCAGCAGAATCGAACTGCTGT
>JAUYTH010000139.1 GCA_030695165.1 Bacteroidales bacterium | reverse complement strand
TAGAATCGTTCTAGACTTCTCAGATAATCCAATTTCACTGGAGGGTCAAAGGAAAGATATCTATCGTATTGCCCGTATGATCGAGAACGCTGTTCGTGACGACCGTAACGACGGGTAGTAGCAGCACCAATATCGGCACGCAATTGTAACACCAAAATCGGGGGGTAATCTCATCACCAATATCGGCACGCAATTGTAACACCAAAGTCTCGGGTAAACGCGTTGTGCCCCGCCGGGGCCTTATCTCTCAAATTGTTCAGAATCCCAAACAGGCTCTTTAAGAGCCCCGTCTCTTCTTAAGCAGAAAGAGAGGTAGGTGATTTTCATCCCCATTGAGAGGAATTGAGATTCGTAGTGGGTCTTTACAGAGAGAAGTTCATCTGCCCGGCCGCTTCCGTAGATATCTTCATTGGCCTCCAGAAGCTCCAGAGAGTTTTGCTTTACCAGCTCCAGAGTGTAGTTGTAGAGAAAAGGGCTGTCTGTCTTTAGGTGAATCACTCCGCCATCTTTGAGGAAAGTGCGGTATCGCTCAAGGAATCCTGCAGATGTAAGCCTCTTATTGTCTCGGTTGATTTGTGGGTCTGGGAATGTGATCCATATCTCCGAGACCTCGTCCCGGGCAAAAACTGACTCAATAAACTCTATCCGGCACCTCACAAAAGCGGCGTTATCCATCTGCTCGTCGGTTGCTGTTTTTGCCCCTCTCCACAAACGGGCCCCCTTAATATCTACACCAATGAAGCTCTTATGCGGATATTTGCGCGCCAGTGCAATGGTGTACTCCCCTCTCCCACAGCCAAGCTCCAGCACAATATCTCTTTGGTTTGCGAAGTGCTCTTTGTGCCACAAACCCTTTATTTTATAATCTGTACGAAAAACCTCTTCAAACTCCGGCTGATAGAGACAGCGGAAGCTCTTGTTCTCTTCAAATCTCTTTAATTTGTCTTTGCCCATATTAACTCTTGTGATTGCGGCCCTACATTTTTTTGATTAAAAGGCCAATAGCCCCGGTGGCACAGCTATCTGGCTGGGAGGTGTCCCTTCGAATATAGAACCTCCATACGCCGGGCCGGGTAAATTTAATATTGTTCCTGTAGTTCCACTTCATATCTCTCCATCTGCCGTTATCTACACCCAGATAGGGGATCCGGTCCATTCTCACAGGAAGGGTTAAGGTATCTGAGTATCTCCCCTCTTCGGGCAGGATAATGTCCAGTATTACAAAGAGGTTCTCCCCCTTGTAGGTGTCGGGGATCCTTGCGTAGATATCTATTGAGTGAAAAGATAGAGTATCCTCTGCCAGGAATTTGGTTTGGTGTCTATGAGTAACAGGAAACAGACCCACCTGGGAACAGGAGAGTAGTAGTGTTAAAACCAGAGTGATTGTGGTAACCTTAATTGCTTTTTGGATTAGAGCCATTTCCCCCTCTATTTCTGTTGTTTTTGAAATTTTTACCCTTTCTGTTGTTGGACTGCCTGCTCTTCTCTGTGTTATTATCGTCAAACCTTGAGATACTATCCTCTCCAACGGCGCTCATAAACTCCGGAGATTTGACATCTTTTCTAGGGTTGATATTAGAAACCTTAACCCCACGTTTGTTTTGCTTAATAAACTCTCTAACTCTCTCTGCCTCTACAGGGAACATATTTGTCATACTGTTCTGCTCAAAAGAGAACCACATTATGCCCTTTAGGGTATCTGTCTTAACAAGGTATGCAAGCCCATCATCTGTCTCTATCGGGCCTCTCACCTGAGGGATGTTGATATGGGCATCTATGTAGGCGGCGGCCTCATAGTTGATACAGCACTTGAGTTTACTACACTGGCCGGCCAGCTTCTGAGGGTTAAGGGAGAGATCCTGGGTACGGGCCGCCTGGGTTGTGATAGATTGAAAATCTGACATATACCTTGAACAGCAAAGCTCCTGGCCGCACACTCCAATGCCCCCGATGAGCCCCGCCTCCTGCCTTGCCCCTATCTGCTTCATCTCTATTCTAATCCGAAACTCCTCTGCAAAAACCCGTATAAGCTGACGGAAGTCCACCCGCTCATCTGCAATGTAGTAGAAGATCGCTTTTGTGCCATCTCCCTGAAACTCTACATCGCCTATCTTCATATTGAGGTTAAGCGAAGCAGATAGCTGGCGGGAGCGAATCATTGTCTTGTGCTCTCTTGCAATTGCCTCTTGCCACCTTTCAATGTCCAGCGATTTTGCTTTACGGAACACTTTACGGAATTCGTAAGTTTTGATATCTATGTTATTCCTTCGTAACTGAGGTAAAATTACCGGCCCACAAAGGGTTACAATGCCCACATCGTGGCCATTAACAGCCTCTACAACAACTACATCTCCAACCTGAAGCTGCTGCCCGGATGTGTTTTTAAAAACTAGTTTTCTTGTGTTTTTGAAACGAACCTCAAAGAGATCTCTGGTCACTTCGTCCGGGATATCTTTAAGCCAGTCGTAGACACTCAGTTTGCAACAACCCGGGTTAAAATCACACTTGAGCTCCCCCTCATCATTTCTGTAGGTGATGCTGCCCCTGTTGCAATCATATTTTATATCTTTTGTATCCATAAGTTCTAAATTACAAAGATAGGAAAAAGCGGTTACTAAGGTCTGCAAAGATATACCTTGAGTTTACATTGCGGTCAATATCCTGCAGAGCCTTGTTTATTGCATCATAAGCCTTTGGATAGAAGCCGGGTTTAATTTTTGCTGCCCAGTAAGTTATATACTCTTTGCTGGAGTCCGGAGTGTTGGAGATATTTGCAGATCCAATATTTGTCATTAGAGAGCGTCGCAGAAACTCGAGTGCATATTCGCAAAACTGCCGCTGGCTCTCTCTGCCTCTCAGCGATAGCTCCTCCCAGAATGAGATAACCTTCTTTAGATCTTTATTTGCACACCCCTCTAAAAGGTTTGCCAGATACACATCGTAGATACTGCTGTTCTCGCTCTCATTTATCAATCTCCTGGCTTTGCTCAGGCTGCCACCCGAGATCTTTGTCCAGAAGCGAGCCTGCTCAATATCTGTATCGAACTCCTCTACCAGCTCCCTTAAGAGAGATTCGCTCTCTATTGGAGGCAGGCGAAAGATTTGACATCTGGAGAGAACAGTCACAATCACATTCTCGGGCGATTCGCTCACCAGAAATAGAAATGTCTCCGGCGGCGGCTCCTCTATAAGTTTTAAAAGTTTGTTCGCCGCCTCCTGGTTCATCCGCTCCGGCAGCCATATTATCATAAACTTCTTACCTCCCTCAAAAGACCTCATACTCAGCTTTCTCCCAATGAGCGCAGCCTCGTTCACCCCAATTATCCCGGATTTGTTCTCTATCCCTATCTTCTCATACCACTGCTGCTCTGTGAGGTAGGGGTCGGCAATGATCGCCTCCCGCCAGGCAGCTGCAAAGCTGTCGCTTACCGGTTTTTTTTCTGCAGGAACTGCTTTAGTAGAGCTCACCGGCATTGCAAAGTGAAGGTCCGGGTGGATAAGTTTCTGAAACTTGTTGCAGGTGGGGCAGCTCCCGCAGGAGTCACCATCACTTCTATGTGGGCAACAGAGATACTGTGCAAATGCAATTGCCATAGGGAGGGCTCCAAAGCCACTCTCCTCATAAAATAGCATAGCGTGGCCAACTCTCTCATCTGCAGCCATCGCAATGAGCTGTTCCTTCAGTTTTTTCTGTCCTACTATTGCTGCAAACCGCATATCTCAATATTTACCCAAATATAACCATTTCACATCTATTGCAGTCAAATGCAACCCGGAATTTTCTCCCTCCATTCTCCAGCCACAAAGGCTCTTCATACTTAGTACGGCTCCCCTCTTTGGGGCAGCTGCCCAGCTCAAACTTTATGCAGTATTTGCAGCGCATAAGCTCTGCCTGCCCGGGAGGAGATATCTCAAATGCCTCATCTGCAGATTTTGCCCCCAGCTCCAGATAGAGCTCCTTTGAGAGTGCGTTGGATATATTTGCCCTGTAATCCAGCGCTTGCCCCTTTAATGGCTTGGCCTTACGGTACCTACCCGGCTCGCCAGAATCGCCTGCCGACCCACCAGAATCGCCCGCCGGCTTACCTGCCGGCTCGCCCGCATTTTGTATATCCATTTCATCCAGTTTTGTGGCAATCTCCCGCCTAATCTCATTCAACTCCGAGATTGGGTAGAACAGATACTCATCTGCATTAAAGGATTTCACCTCGAACTTGTATATGCCTGCCGTCTTGCCCAACTGCCGGGCTACGCTCTCCTGCACCAGGGCGGGGTCTCGTGCCGGTTCAAACCTTTTCTCTATTGCCAGAGTGATCTCACGGCCATCTTCACTAACCGCTTTTACTGTCGTCTTCCCGTTTTTGCAGGTGATTGTCAAAAAGACGCTTATCAACCTTTTGGGCATATTGGCCGCAAGCTCCCTCTCAAAGGTGTGGTTGTAGTTTCTGTAGAGCAGCGAGCCCGGCGGCAGAGTAACCTGCTCGTTGGTTGTAACCTCCCGTGACTCTGTAACACTGGCCCTTATCCCTATAACCTCTCCCGAAGGGGTTATTATGCACAGGCCATCTCCATTCTCTACCCTGTTAGAAGATGTGTAGCGGAATGTGAGGTTTCCCCTTCTATCCTTTGCCGTTGAGATTATCTTTCCTATATACTCCCCTGTAGATTTTGCACTCTCTCCGCTGCTCCACTCATCTCTTTGCCCCTCAATAAAGAGGTTGGTGTAGCCCCTGTTGAATGTGCTTTCGGGCCTGGGAGTGAATCCTCCGTAGAGTTTGCCCAAGGAGGAGCTTTTATAGGTTTGGTTCCCATCGAGAAAGCTATCCATTACCCCTCGGTAGTACCTCACCACATTCTTGATATAGGAGGCCCCCTTGAGCCGCCCCTCTATCTTAAACGACGTTACCCCGGCATCTGCCAATGCGGGTATATAACCGGCAAGGTTGAGGTCTTTGAGCGACAATATCGGTCTATCCTTAACTATCACCTTGCCTCTGTTATCTGTCAGGTTGTAGGATGAGCGGCACATCTGAGCACACTCCCCTCTGTTTGAGCTGCGGCCGGTAACCCTGCTGCTTATGTAGCACTGTCCGCTGTAGCTCACGCAGAGTGCGCCGTGCACAAAGCTCTCCAGCTCTATGTTTGTATTTTTGCGTATTGCAGATATCTGCTCCAGAGAGAGCTCTCTGGCCAGGATTGCACGTTTGAACCCCAGCGACTCCATTAAGATAGCCTGCTCCACATCTCTTATGTTGGTCTGTGTAGATGCAAAAAGGGGAATTGGCGGCAGGGCGGCCTTGAGTAGCCCAAGATCCTGAATTATAAGAGCGTCACAACCTGCTTCGTATGCCTGAGTTGCCAGCTTTACAGCACTCTCTATCTCATTGTCATAGAGGATGGTGTTTAGAACCATATAGACCTTTGCCCCAAACTTGTGTGAGTAGCCTGCAAGCTTTTCGATGTCAGATATAGGGTTCCCTGCTGCCTCTCTTGCTCCGAAAGAGGGTCCTGCAATATAGAGAGCATCGGCACCACAGTCAATTGCTGCAATGCCGATGTCTATGTTTTTTGCCGGGGCTAAAATCTCTAACTCCCTTAGTTGCACTTTAGTTGAGTTTTCACCTTGTACTCCGCAATCTGCTTGTAAGTAGCGTCTGTAAGCAGCTGTTTGTAGTATCCGCAGGCTTTTGCGGTGTTGTTTTTTGCTTCAAAGGCAACAGCAAGGTTATACAGTGTGCTGTTCTTATCTTTTGCATTAGGGTCTGCTGCAAGGTATGCCTCAAGTGCTGCAATTGCCTCATCATATTTCTTTAACTGAACTCCCGAAAGACCTATAAGTTTATGTCCGTTTGGAGATTCGTTATAATCGTTTGCTTTCTTTGCGTTTGTGAACACCTCTGCCCAGCTCTTTGTTCTGGTTGCTGTGACAGATTTGTTCAGGTAGATAACAGAAATTCTCTTAGGTGCATTCTCGGTATCTCCCAGTTCAATCGCTTTTTCAAATGCGCTTATTGCTGCAGGCTCGTTGTTTAGTTTCTGCTCTGCCAACCCGGTATATAGATATGCACTGCTGTTTGTAGGCTGCAGTTCTATCACCTTTTTAAATCCTGCAACAGCTTCCGGAAGTTTATTTGCATTGAGGTCATTTGTAGCTTTTGCCATAATAAGTTGAGGAATAAGCTCATTGGCCTCTTCTCCCACCTCTGCAACGGAGTTGGCTTTTGCTGTCTCAATCGCTTTTTTAAGCTGAATCATTGAGTTGTCAATATCTCCCTTAGATGCCAGCTCCTTTCCGTAACGAAGGTGTATCTGTGGAATAATTGACTTGGCCTCCTTAACCAGAGCTGCTCCATCTTCGCCCCTATCTTCCGGCGTTAGAGCCTCTAGCATCTTCAAGGCTTTAGAGAATGAATCCAGTGCAACAGCATAGTTGCTCTCTCCCAGAGCTGTTGCTCCTGAGTTGTACAAACCTGTGGCTGTTTCCAGATCCTGGCCGAAAGTTGTTGTAAATGAGAATAATGACAGCAAACAAACGGCTAAAAGTGTCTTGACTTTTTTCATTTGGATATTAATTAATAATTATAAAATTTTATTTTACTCTTTAGGCATTCTTGCAAAAATAGCAAAAACTAATATATCTGGCAAGAAAATTGTTTACATTTGTACTATCTTAAAAATCAAATCAAGTAAAGAATTTATGAAACGACTATTTCTAATTGTGGCTTCGCTTTTCGTCTATTTTGGCGCAATTGCGCAGATGCCACCGCAACTTCCGCTTGACTCAAAGGTTAAAAGCGGGAAACTGGAGAACGGATTAACCTACTTTATAATGAAAAATGCCGAGCCTAAAGGTCAGGCAGAGTTCTTTATAGCTCAAAAGGTAGGAGCAATTCTGGAGAATGACAAACAGAGGGGACTTGCTCACTTTTTGGAGCATATGGCCTTTAATGGAACTAAAAACTTTCCGGATAATAAAGTTATCTCATACCTTGAGACCATCGGAGTAAAATTCGGAGCCAACCTCAATGCATATACAGCTGTAGACCAAACAGTTTATAATATCTCTGCAGTTCCTGTGAACAGGCAGGGTATTATTGACTCGTGCCTGCTTATCCTGCACGACTGGGCTTGCGCCATCAGTCTCAATGATAAGGATATAGATAAAGAGAGGGGAGTTATTCGCGAAGAGCTGCGCACAAGAAGCAACGCTCAAATGAGAATGATAGAGACTATTCTTCCGGAGATTATGCCAGGCAGTAAATATGCCCACAGGCTCCCGGGAGGTTTGGTTGAGGTTATAGATAACTTTACCTACAGTGAACTTAAAGAGTATTACAAAAAATGGTACAGGCCAGATCTTCAAGGAATTATTATTGTTGGTGACATAGACCCGGAGGCAATCGAGAAGCAGGTTATCAAGCTTTTCGGTGCAATACCAAAACCTGTTAACCCTGCTCCAAGAGAGATCTTTGAGGTTCCTAACACCAAAGAGCCGCTTATCTCTGTTGCAAGCGACGTAGAGGCTACATCTAGCAGTATAATGCTTATGTACAAACACGATGTTCTCCCTAAGGAGTTTCTCCCTACTGCAGTCTCTTTGGTATACGGCTATATGAACACTATGGTTACAAGTATGCTAAATTCAAGACTTGCTGAGATTGCTCAAAAAGCAAACTCACCATACACAAGCGCATCTTCTAATTATGGAGATTTTATCACAGCAAACACCAAGAAAAGTTTCGGTATCTCTGCCGGAGCAAGAGATGGTGAGCTGGAAGGCGCATTAAAGGCAATCGTAGAAGAGGCAGAGAGAGTTAAAAGGTATGGCTTTACAGCATCGGAGTATGAGAGAGCAAAGGCAAACTACAACAGCCGTCTTGAGCAGATCTACAAAGAGAGAGAGAAACTCAGCAGTGGATTTTACGTAGATCAGATTCTTAACCACTTCCTAACCGGAGAAGCAACTCCTGGTGTAGAGATGGAGTACACATTGATGCAGCAGATTATACCATCAATCCCGATTGAGCAGATCAACACATATGCTATGTCGCTTCCTATTGAGGAGAATGTGGCTATTGCAGTTATGATGCCTAAAAAAGAGGGGTTGGCCATTCCTACAAAAGAGTCTCTGTTAGATGTTTATACCAAAACTCGTGCAGCCCAGGTTGAGGCCTACAAAGAGACCGTCTCTAACGAACCTCTTATCTCTAAGGCACCTGTTGCCGGTAAGATTGTCTCCGAAGTTAATGACCCTATGAGTAACTCAACAGTTTGGACTCTATCAAACGGCGCAACCGTTGTTATTAAAAAGACAGATTTCAAAGAGGATCAGATTCTTTTCAATGCCAGTAGCCGTGGTGGTTTCTCACTGATTGACATCAAGGATATCGTCAACACCAAAGTTATTTCTGAGTTAGCCTCTGTTGGAGGGTTCGGTAACTTTAGTGCTACAGATTTGAGAAAGGTTCTTGCAGGCAAAAATGTATCTCTGCAAACCTCAATAACTCTCACAAGCGAGGCTCTAAACGGAAACAGTGCACCAAAAGATATTGAAACCTTTATGCAGCTTGTTTACCTCAACTTCACGTCTCTAAGAAGTGATCCTGAGGCATATCAGGCATTATTGGGCAGAATGAGAGCCCAGCTCAAAAATGCTGCCGCAAATCCTATGACCGCATTCACAGACACCCTCCAGGCTACTCTTTACAACAATAGCCCTTACGCAAAGAGACTTTCCGTTGAGATGCTGGACCAGATAGATTACGAAAGAACACTCCAGCTTGCTAAGGGGAGATTCGAAAATGCGGCCGATTTCACATTTGTTTTTGTAGGGAATGTAGATCCTGCAACAATCCGCCCTCTTGTTGAGACATATATTGCCTCTCTACCTGGAAGTAAAGGGAAGAAAGAGGATTGGAAAAATGTAGGGTTGGTTCCGGTAAAAGGGAAGGTTGTCAAACATTTCGACAGGGAGATGCAAACCCCTAAGGCTACCGTTTATACCATATTTACAGGTAAATCAGCCTACAGTGTAGAGAACCTTATTATGGGAAGTATGACAAAACAGGTTTTTGACCAGGTGTTTACCAGAACAATCCGCGAAGAGGAGCAAGGGACATACGGAGTGAGTGTTAATATGAGCCTATCTACCTACCCTACAGATAACTTTACATTCCTTTTCGGGTTTGACACAGATGTGGCGCTTAAAGAGAGACTTCTTGCAAGAGCTCACAAAGAGATTGCAAATGTTATCCAGAACGGAGTATCTACAGAGGACTTTAATAAGATTGTTGAGTTTATGAATAAGAACTATACTCAGAATCTTAGAGAGAACAGCTACTGGTTGAGTACAATCTCTAGCAGATACCTTATCGGTAAAGATCTTCACACCACTTATGAGGCTGCCCTTAAGGCTATGACCCCTGCAAAACTTAACGAATATATTAAGAGCACACTATCTCAGGATAACCAGTTTGAGATAATAATGAAGGGTTTCGCACCGGAGAGTAAATAGTAATAAGGTAAAGTAATAATTTTAAATGGGCTCTCCCACAATTGTCGAGATTGACAATACTCTCGTTTCGTCTGATATCTTTACCGAAAGGTTCATTTGCGATATCACCCGGTGCCACGGAGCGTGTTGTATAATTGGAGACAGTGGGGCTCCTCTGGAAGATCACGAATGTGCTCTCATAGAGAAGGAGTATGATAAAATTTCAAAATATCTCAGGATTGAGGGGATCCGCTCCATCAAGGAGCAGGGTCCCTTTGTCCGTGATATGGATGAAGATCTTGTAACACCGCTCATTGGCGGAGAGGAGTGTGCCTACACACTTTTTGATAAGGACGACATCTGTTTTTGCGGGATTGAGTTTGCCA
>JAUYTH010000098.1 GCA_030695165.1 Bacteroidales bacterium | reverse complement strand
CTCATTATTAAAGTATCATCAATATCATCTGCAAGAATGCAGGTTTACTTCATAGATAATGAAGACTATTTCTACCGTAAACATATTTACGGAGATGAGAAGACAGAGTTCTTCCGTGACAATGACGAGAGGGCAGTTTTCTTTGCAAGAGGTGTACTCGAGACTGTGAAAAAACTTAGGTGGAAACCGGACATTATACATTGCCAGGGGTGGATTTCACATTTCGTTCCTCTTTTCATAAATAAAGTTTATTTGGATGATCCTATTTTTGCAGATAGCAAAATCATACTGTCACTTTATAACGAAGGTCTTAGCCAGGTATTCAATGAAGATACCAGGTCCAAAGTTATTGTGTCTGGAATTAAAAACCGTGATATGGAGGTTTTGAATCCCGCCAATGGCATAAATCTTGCTAAATTAGCAATTCAGTACTCAAATGGTGTAATTTTCGGAGATGAGATTATTGAACCGGAGTTAAAGGAGGCTATTGAAAAGAGCTCCCTCCCTACTCTCGGATACATTGACACCTCAGGCGAAATCTCCACATATGTAAATGAGTACACTCAGTTTTACGATAAAATCTTGGCTAAAAAATGACTATAAGGAACATCTTTCGTTCTGCAGCAGCGATCCTACTCTCTTCACTGATAACATCCTGTATTGAGACCGACAAAACAACAGGTTCCGGCTTAGTTCCGGATAACCACATTCTTAAGGTAAAGACCGCAACATTTGACCTTCCGGTTCAAATGAAGATGTCGGACAGCTTACAGACAATTTTCTCCGGATCAATAGTGGTTGGAGCATATAAAGATCCGGATCTTGGTCTGGTTGAGGCCTCCTCTGCTTTTCAGGTTATCCCTGCGGCAGACAGTCTGAGCTTCGGAACCAATCCGGTTGCAAAATCTTTTAAAATGTATGTTAATGTTGCAGATAAATCCTTTTTCTACGAAAAGGATCAATATGTACCTCAAAACTTCCACGTATATAGACTTACCCGCGACCTTGATTCTTCTGTTGCCTATAATAACTCACTCACAGATTCAGATTACAACCCTGTTAAAATCAATTTGGGAGGGAGCATATTTTTCGGCGGAGACAGTCTGGTAATGGATTTATCACTGGCATATGCTCAACAACTTCTCTCCGCAACAACTGCAGAGAGCGACAGTACAGAGATTTTCCTAAAGAGGTTTAAAGGTCTCTATATGAAAACCGATCCGCTTCCGGGTTCACTGGAGGGTGGCAGGTTTAATCTGATAGATCCTCTGGATATCTTTTTTACCCTTGAATACAGACACGTAGATGCCTCCAAAAGTATTGATAAAGATAGCCTGATCTACTATTTTGTTTCGGATGTGAGGCCGACCCTCAACCGCTTCAAACACTCCTCACAGAGTCTTGTAAGCACAAATCCGCAACAGAAGATCTATGTTGAGGGCCTTGCAGGGATTAAACCCTATATAGATTTCAATGATGTTAAAAATCAGATGACAAACTGGGCACAGTCAAATAATACAGATATCTCAAAACTGATAATTGCCAAAGCAGAGTTAAGGTTTCCATATGAATTTCCACAAGATTTTACCCGGATGATATACTTCCCCTCACAATTGTTCCTGTTTACAAGAGAGAAGGGAGGAACCACTACCGCTCCTACTGTAATGTACGAACCTTTGGATGATATCTCCTATTATGAGTCCAATGGTGCAATAAACCGCTCTCTTCTATATTACTCTATAGATATAAGTACTTATCTGCAAAAGGTTGTACAGAATAAATTCACCGGAAAATCTTTGCAAACCTGGGTAGCACCTATACTTCAGCAGAGTGACCCCTACTCTGGTGCTGTCTACTACTATATTCAGAACATCCTTTACGGCAAAGCAATACTCAACGGAAGAGGTATGACAAGAAAACCTCTTCTGGTATTGACATATGCAGTAATGCCGTAATCTCACTCAGGAGTAGTTTTCGGTGTCAGCACCGTAGCTTATATGATTGCCAGCAAAATATAAAAAGGGTGACCGAAATTATTTGGTCACCCTTTTATATTCTGAATTAATTTTTAACTCTACCTGATTTTCTTAAAAACCACAGAAGAGTTATGCCCTCCGAAACCAAAAGTATTGTTTATTGCTACATTAACCTCTCTCTTTTGTGCTTTATTAAGAGTGAGATTTAGTTTGTAATCAATTTCAGGATCCTCGTGTTCAAAATTGATTGTTGGTGGAATAATCCCGTCACAAATTGCGTGTACACAGGCAAGTGCCTCAACAGCACCTGTTGCACCCAGAAGGTGGCCGGTCATTGATTTGGTCGCACTGATATTAAGCTTGTATGCGTGCTCTCCGAATAGGGAAATAATAGCTTTAAGCTCTGCAATATCTCCAAGGGGAGTTGCTGTTCCGTGTACATTGATGTAATCAACCTCTTCAAGTGCTATACCTCCGTCCTCAAGTGCAAACTTCATAACATTTGCAGCTCCCAATCCGTCCGGATGTGGTTGAGTGATATGGTATGCATCTGCTGTCATACCGCCTCCTGCAACTTCACAGTAGATCTTTGCACCTCTTGCCACAGCGTGCTCATACTCTTCAAAAATGAGAATTCCGGAACCCTCGCCCATAACAAAACCATCTCTGGTTCTGTCGAATGGCCTTGAGGCTGTTTTGAAGTTCTCGTTATTTGTAGAGAGTGCCTGAGCAGAGTTGAAGCCACCAACACTTGGAATTGTGATTCCGGCCTCGGAGCCTCCTGTTACAATAACATCTGCTTTGCCGAGTCTTATTGTGTTGAATGCATCAATCATTGCGTGAGTTGAGGATGCACAGGCCGATACTGTCGTATAATTTGGCCCCCTGAATCCATATTTCATTGAGATCATACCCGGTGCAATATCCGGAATCATTTTAGGAATAAGAAAAGGGCTAAAGCGAGGAATGTTTCCACTTTCGCAATAGCCCACTATCTCATTGAACAGAGTCTCTATTCCTCCGATTCCTGTGCCAAGTATAACTCCTACTCTGTCCGGGTGAATATTTTGGGTATCGAGCGCACTATCATTGATAGCTTCTGCGGTTGCAATGAATGCATACTGAGTAAAACGGTCGATTTTCCGCTCCTCCTTTCTGTCGATACCATATTTTGCCGGATCGTAGTCTTTAATTTCACAAGCAAATTTGGTTTTAAAAAGGGTAGTGTCAAAACGGGTAATAAGTTCGGCACCGCTAAGACCAATATCCAAATTGCCAAAATATTCGGCGATATTGTTTCCTATAGGATTAATAGTTCCGATACCTGTAATTACAACTCTTTTTAATTGCATATCCTCTTGTGTAAAATTACTTGGTATTATTCTCGATGTAAGCTATAGCGTCTCCTACTGTAGAGATCTTCTCAGCAGCTTCATCCGGAATTGTGATGCCGAAAGCTTTTTCAAACTCCATAATAAGCTCTACTGTGTCGAGTGAGTCAGCACCCAAATCGATTGTAAAACTAGCTGCAGGAGTAAACTCCGATTCCTCAACGCCTAACTTGTCAACGATGATGGCTTTAACTTTTGCATTAATG
>JAUYTH010000092.1 GCA_030695165.1 Bacteroidales bacterium | reverse complement strand
TATTAATTCGTACACCTACATTGGATTTGGATATACCAATGATTTGGGCAATTTCATCATAACTCTTCTCTTCAAGGTATAAAAGCATTATCGGTTTGTCAATTTCATTAAGATTGTAAATCGCTCCCAATAGCATCTTGCTTACTTCACTTAAGGATAGTTCTTCGATTATATCAATCTTGTCAAAAGATTCGGGGAGATTTTCTCGGTACTCAATTCGTGACTCTTTCTTCAATTTCGAAATTGAAGTATTAATAGATACAGCATAGATCCACGATCCTATACTATTCTTATTCTTTAAACCCGGGAATGATTTCCAAAGTTGATAAATTATCTCTTGAAAATTATCCTCTCTGTCAGAAGCATTTTTGAAGTAGATAAGGTTTACCTTATGCAGTATGCCTTGATAATTTGATAATATTTCCAGAAAATCGTCCTTAATTGACTTCATATTAAAATTCTTTACTTATAAAGTATCACGGAATGAAGATTTATTACAAAATAACTGAAAAAATATTTTGAAATGTATAAAAACGAATTGGACCTGTAAAAATGGTTTCTAAAAATAGCACCAGTTATCATATTATTTGACCGCTAGTCATATTTTTCATTGAATTTATCTGCAGGGATATTTCCTTTGGGCAATTAAAAAAATAAAAGTGAAATAATTTATGACATCTAAAACAAAATTTTTAAGACAAATCTTAATAACAGTAGCTGTAATAGCCTTTTTTTCAAGCTGCAGCACAATTAATCGCAGTATGAGAGAGCCCGATACAAGGGTTAATCTAAGAATGAGCGATTTCTCACTATCAAACCAAGTAACAGCAACAGCAACATCTGTAAAAGTGATTGGCATCGACTGGGCCAGACTTTTTAAGAAAAAAACAGGGGTGGTTGATGGTAGTAGCTCTTCCACAATCAATCTGGTATGTATTCCTGTAATTGGAAATATAGTATCAGACAGGACTGCAAATTATTCTCTCTACGAGTTGATGAGTGATAGTCCCGGGTACGATGTGGTCTTTTACCCTCAATATGAAACAAAAATTTTAAGACCGGTACTAGGCATCGGCTTCTTTTCTAAAATTACGACAGTAAAGACAACAGCCAGACTTGGGAAAATGAATAATTAAAAGGGGATTATATGAAAGCAATTGTTTTTACAGAATATGGCGCACCAGAGGTACTGAAACTCAAAGAGGTTCCAAAACCAGAGCCAAAGGATAATGAAATCCTTATAAAGGTCTACGCAACGCCATTAAATTTTGGAGATACACTTGTACGAAAATTCAACTCCATTACCCCGAAAAAATTCCATATGCCGTTCATATTCTGGTTTTTAGGAAAGCTTTATTTTGGTTTCAAAAAACCTAAAATAGAGATATTGGGGAGTGAATTTTCCGGGAAAGTTGAATCTATCGGGAAAAATGTAAAAAGGTTTGTCGTAGGAGATCAGCTCTTCGGATATCGTGGCCCACGTATGGGTGCTTATGCAGAGTACCTGTGTATGAACGAAAATGACGTTGTTGCTCATAAACCAACCAATATGTCATATGAACAGGCAGCCGCTATACCTTATGGTGCAATTATGGCGTTAGGTTCTATCAGAAAAGCAAATCTGAAAGCTAAACAGAGCGTTTTAGTCAACGGAGCTTCCGGCGGCATAGGTCCTATTGTGGTGCAACTTGCAAAATATCATTTTGATGCAATTGTAACCGGAGTTTGCGGGACACCTAGAATACCGTATGTTATCTCTATGGGTGCAGATAAGGTAATCGACTACACTAAAGAGGATTTTAGTAAAAACGGAGAGACCTATGACTATATTTTTGATATTCTTGGGAAATGTTCAATTGAAATGTGCAAACGCTCACTTAAGAAAAACGGGAGCTGCCTATATGTAAGTTTTAAGATGAGGCAGGTTTTTCAAATGTTATGGAGATCAATAGTCGGAAATAAGAAAATAGTCTGTGTAATGGTTAATGAAAACACAAAAGATTTGATTTTCATTAAAGAGCTTATAGAGGCGGGTAAGATTAAATCAATAGTAGACAGATGCTATAGATTAGAGGAGGCTGCCGAAGCACACAGATATTTTGAAAGCGGGAACAAGCAAGGCAGTGTTGTATTAACGTTATATGATGAGCATAATATTTAATAGCACTATTTTACAATAAAGGAAGCTAACCACTTATCACATTATGTGACCACTAATCACAATTATAGTTTATTTTATTGACTCTGGTACTTTCTTTGAAGCAAATAGAGATATTTTCAAAATGAAACAAGTAAAACTAACACCCAAAAAGGCATTTATGAAATGCGGAACCTGCAGCAGTGCTATGTTCCATTTGCTTAATCAGGAGTTTGACAACCTGAGTGAGACAGAGGAAAAAGCGTGTGACCTTTTAGCAGGAGGGGTAGCACAAAAGGGGCATCAGTGCGGGATGCTTTGGGGTGCCTCTCTGGCTGTTGGAGCGGAATCACTCAAAAGACACAGTGACAAAAACCATGCAATTGCATCTTCAATAACAGCGTCACAATACATAGTTGAATCATTTAAAAAGAGAACCAAAACAGTTAATTGCAGGGATATTTCAGGAATTGATTGGGAAAACAAACTGGATTTTGCCCTCTATATGGCAAAAACTATTTTGCAGGGATTTGTATACAGTCCTTGTTTCAAACTTATTGACAAATGGACCCCGGAAGCCATTCAGGCTGCAAATAAAGGGATTACGGTTAAGCAGACGAGTAGTAAAGATTGTTTAAGTTGTGCATCCGAGGTGGTGAAAAAAATGGGGGCAAGTGAACAGGAGAGCTTAATAGTTTCGGGTCTTGCAGGAGGAATTGGCCTTAGCGGAAATGGTTGCGGGGCTTTAAGTGCAGCAATATGGTATAAAATGTTATACTGGGCGAAAAAGAATCCCGGGAAAAACCCTTCTTTTTTTAATAATCAGGATGTAAAGAGTTTATTAAGGTCATTTTATATCCAGACTGACTCCGAAATGTTGTGCAGGAAGATTTGCGGGAAACAATTTGAATCAATTGACGAGCACTCGGATTATATTCGAAGCGGGGGTTGTAAAAACATAATTGAAGCATTGGCAAATTCACGATGAACAGATTTCTTTATAAACGGCAGGTCTATCTAGACAATAATGCCACAACGCGCGTTAGCAAAAGTGTCCGGAGAGTAGTTATGCGTGTATTAAAATACAATTGGGGAAACCCATCATCCGGATACTTTATGGGCAAAAGGGCTGCACGTATAATAGAGAGGGCCCGGCAGCAGGTTGCCGATTCAATAAATGCACATTCTCACGAGATATATTTTACAGGATGTGCCACTGAATCTAACAACGCTGTCTTAAAAACATTAACTAATCACTTCTATCCTCAAAAGAAGAAAATCATCTCTACTCCCGTTGAACACCCTTCTATAATGAACACATTAGAATATCTACAAACTCAAGGAGTAGTTGTTCAATATTGTCCGGTAGATAATTATGGGTTTATTTCCATTAAAGAGTTAGAGACTCTTATAGATGAAGAGACCTTTTTAATATGCTGTATGTTTGCAAATAATGAGATAGGGACAATTCAAAATATCAAAGAAGTTTCTGCCCTTGCAAAATCACAGAATGTTCTTGTATTGTGTGATTGTGTTCAGGCACTTGGCAAGGTTCCTGTTGATGTAAAGGAGTTTGGCGTTGATTATGCCACATTTTCTGCACATAAACTTTATGGACCAAAGGGAGTTGGAGCATTATATGCAAAGATAAGCAGTCCCCTTGAGCCATTCATCCACGGCGGACATCAGGAAGAGGGAATGCGTGCGGGCACAGAATCGGTTCATAATATTGCAGGTTTTGGCGTGGCTTGTAAGGATGTTAAAAACCTTATAGCCTATTCCGAAAAAACAAGACTACTAAAAGAACAATTTATAAAACAACTGAAAGTCATCAAACCCGATATAATAATCAACTCTCCAACAGACAATTGTTTGCCAAATACAGTCAGTATTACTTTCCCGAATATCAACAGCAAAGAACTTATGATGATGTTAGATTATAACGGCATTGCCGTATCATCCGGTTCTGCGTGCAGCAGTCAATTAAACAAACCGTCCCACGTTTTAAAAGCTATTGGATTATCCGATAAAGAAGCAACAGAAACTCTTCGAATCAGTTTCGGTAAAGAGACATCGGAAAGAGATATCAGATATACTATAAAAGTGATAGATAATTACTTGAAAAACAGCAGATGAAACAGCCGATAGTAATATTGCTTTTTGTCCTTTTGACATTACAAGCTAACGGACAAAACCCGACATTAAAAGAACAGGCTCTGGATAAGTTCAAAAAAGAACATTACTCAGAAGCAATTCTCTTATTGGAACAAGCGGCAAAAGAGACCCCGAAGGATGCGGAAATTTTCTACTATTTGGGATGGTTCAACCACTACAGGGCATACGATAGCCGCCCATTGAGCGGATACAACTTCTCATATTCCGAACAGATTTTCAAGTACTTGGATAAAGCCCTTGAACTCAACCCCAATTATGGAGATGCAAAGTACTTTTACGGTGCGGAATGCAGTGGAAATGCCTTTATTGCTATGCAGAGCTATGATGCGGAAAAGTTAAAATACTTCTATAAACTAGCCAATGACAAAGGTGCATATCCGGCCTGGCTAAAAGAGTTCGGGCGAAATTTCCTGAAAAGTTGCGATGCTAACGCAATTTTATTTACAGGCGGAAATGCCGACTTTGATGTTTGTCTTTATTTACAACTGCACGAAAATATAAGAACAGATATTACCCTTTTGCCCATTGGAAACATTGACCGACCCTGGTATGTGAAATTCATTAAAACCGGATTAGATGGTACAATTAAAAAAGTTGATCTAAACCTCTCAGACCAGCAGATAATGGATATACACCCTTTTAAGTGGGACACTACAATGGTTTCAATCAAATTATCCTCAGAGGACAAAAAACAATTTGGTTTATCGGAAAACTATTTGTTTCAATGGCAGGTCGAACCAGACTTGTTTTCTGAAAGGATGCACTCAAAAATAGAAAGTGAAACAGCAAAAAAGCGCGCATACCTAAGCCCGCAAAGGGCCATACTTTTACAGATAGTTGAGGATAATTTTTCTCACAGACCAATTTATTTTTCAAATTTTTGCTCTCCGACGCTTTACGGCGGGCTGAATTCATTTTTTCAAAACAGTGGGCTGGTTTCACGCCTAACGCCTGTTTTGACAAAGGACACCGAATTTGCATTCAATTATTCAAAAATGGAAGAATTACTTCAAGAACAGAATGTTGTAAAATTTAAAACATTAATAAATAACAGTATGCCTCGCATTTCCGGCGTTATTGTATCTGGTTATTACAACACTTTGCTTAATTTATCTGAAAAATACGACAAGACTAATGATCTAAAAGGTAAAAATTACCTGAAACTGCTTTTTGAAAAGCACTTAAAGATAGGATATGACACAGAATTTGAGAATGAAATACAAAAAAAATGAAAGCAATTGTACACACAAAATATGGACCTCCTGACGAACTACAGCTTAAAGAGGTACAAAAACCAGTTCCCAAGGAGAATGAAGTGTTGATAAAAATACACGCGACAACAGTAACAACTACGGACTGCAACGCTCGTAACTTCACATTTGTCCCTAAATCATTTATGTTTTTCGCACGGCTAGTGTTTGGTTTCAAAAAACCCAAAATAAATATTCTGGGAATTGATTTGGCAGGAGAAATTGAAGTTGTAGGCAAAGATGTAAAGCTATTTAAGAAGGGTGACCAGGTTTTTGGATCACCCGGAACCAAATTCGGTGCCCACGCAGAGTATGTTTGTGTTCCCGAAGATGGTGCACTGGCTATAAAACCGGCTAGTATGTCCTGGGAGGAGGCTGCCGCTATTTCATTAGCGGGAAATACTGCACTGTTTTTTATTAGAGATTTGGCAAAAATTCAAACCGGACAAAAAATACTTATCCACGGCGCTTCCGGGGCAATCGGGACCTATGCCGTTCAACTTGCTAAATACTATGGTGCAGAAGTTACAGGAGTCTGTAGTGCCACTAATGCAGAAATGGTTAAATCTTTAGGCGCCGATAAGGTAATTGATTATTCCAAAGAGGATTTTACCAAAACCGATGAGAGATATGATTTTGTTTTTGATGTGGTAGGCAAGACTACATTCTTACAATGCAAGGACATATTAAAACAAAAGGGAATTTATCTTGAAAACAACCTTGAACTAAAGGATATTCTAATAATGATGTGGAGATCATTAGTTGGAGGTAAAAAAATTAAGGGAGGGGTATCAATTGAGCGTGCAGAAAACCTGAGTTTCTTTATTGAACTTATAGAATCCGGAAAGTTAAAACCGGTTATTGATAGAACATTTCCACTCGAAAAGACCGCAGAAGCTTTTCGATATGTCGAGTTAGGACATAAAAAGGGGAATGTAATCATTATAAACCAGTCATTTAATTGTAACTTTTAAAAATAAATAATGAGGATGAAAAAGATTACAGTATTATTTTTTTTGGTGTTTTTCAACATCTCTCTCTTCGGCAAAGAATTTGTTAAAATCGCAACACCTACTAATGCGG